>DAISHM010000107.1:0-5602 GCA_036822535.1 Candidatus Caenarcanales bacterium | reverse complement strand
AATCTGATGATTACTTCTACCGCTAGCTAAGAGCTTCAAGACCTCTAATTCACGATTAGATAAAGAAAAATTATTTAAGAATAAATTTTCAGCGATACCATGATTTTCTCTCTCATTTCTAGTTAAAAGCTTAGTCGCTAGGTCATTAGAAAGGCATACATTAGCAAAGAATCCAGAATCTATACATTCTAGAATTTCATGATAATTCTCATCAGCAGAGAAAAACAAAATCTTAATACTAGGATTTAACTTTTTAACTAAGCTGATAAAACTCTTCATACAGATATCACCCATCATCCAGTTAACTAAAACTAAATCTACAGGCGTTTCCTGAATCAAAACTATCAGTTCATCCTGATTTAGAGTCTCTCCTACTACATTTATGTTTCCATAGCTAAGTAAATAGCTCTTCATTCTAAAACGAATTTCTTCATTATCATCACAAATTACAGTTCTAACTTCCTCACACATTTCCAGCTTCTCCTCACATTTTTAATTTTAAGAACAACACACCATTGTATTGATCACTCTAACGAGAATACCAAACCTAGCAGTCATTCTCGACCATAAAAGTCAAGAACTATTAACCTTTATAATATTTATATATTATAGAAAATTTTAAAATTTATGAAAAGAGATTAAGTAAAAAATCATCCCATAGAAGGATAGATACTGAATAAATTTTCACATAAAATCATATTCTATAGCAATGAGGCTATAAAAACAGCAAACATATCTAATGGAGGAGGGTTTGCATATGTTACTTAAAGCTCAAAGGCACATTATTACAGGGATCACGAAGTTTTTATAGTCTCATTGCGCGAATTTTAAAATTGGATATATTAGGTATTTGGCTGAATAAACAAGCTCGATGTGGAGTTTGCTATTATTCCCTATGTGGAAAAGAAAAACCTATTCGGACTCAATCTTAGTGAATTAGAATCTCTTTTCGTAGAGGAAGGACTGGAAAAATTCAGAGCTAAACAAGTCTATAAATGGATATACACTAAATCAGCTAGAACTTTTAGTGAGATGACTGATCTGTCAGCTAAGTTGCAAACTGATTTAACTAATAAGTTTAATATCGGTTCCCTAAGCCTAATTGAAAGGCAGGTCAGCAGTGATGGTACTAAAAAATATTTATTTAGTTTAAGTGATGGTAATTTAGTAGAGTCAGTATTAATGTGCTTCGATGACAGAGACAGTCTTTCAGCCTGTATTAGTAGCCAAATTGGCTGTGCGGTTAAATGCCCTTTCTGCTCTACTGGCACTTTAGGTTTTAGGAAAAATCTCACTAGTGATGAAATTATAGAGCAGATACAATTTATACAGAATTTAGAGAAGCTCAGAATATCTAATATAGTGTTTATGGGTCAGGGAGAGCCTTTAAACAATTATGATAGCGTAGTTAAAGCTACTCGAGACCTCGGCTCGCTTATCGGCATAGGAGTTAGGAATATCACTATTTCAACTAGCGGCGTGATACCCCAGATAGAAAAACTTGCAGAAGAAGGCTTACAGATTACCTTAGCCCTATCCTTACACGACCCAGATGATACAGACAGAGATTATTTAGTACCGATTAATAAAAAATGGAAAATTAATGAATTAATGCAGAGTATGAAAGATTATGTACATAGAACTAATCGCAGGGTAACTGTAGAATACGTACTATTAAAGGATCTTAATGATTCTAATGAAAAAGCGATAAAGTTAGGGAGGCTCTGTGCTGATTTACATTGTAATATAAATTTAATCCCTTATAATCAAAGCTGTTCCTCTAGTGAGTTTCAAAGACCTAGCAATAATCGCATTCATGAATTTGCTAGATTAGTAAAAGACCACAGTAAAGGGAAAACTGTCACAGTCAGGAAAGAGCGAGGACATGATATTAAAGCAGCCTGCGGGCAGTTAGAATCGTCTTATAGATTATAAACCCATTAAAGTCTGCAAAAGCTCATCAGCGACGGTAACTACTTTAGCACTACCCTGTAAACCTCTCTGATAGGCTATCATCTTCGTCATTTCTTGAGCGATATCCACATTCGAATACTCTAAAGTATTAGAGATAATCTGCGTAGCCTCTAATCCTAGATTAGGATCCGAAGAAGGTCCGCCTATAACTTGAATATCAGCTTCACCTGAGTTAGGAGAAGTGCTGTAATAGCCAGCTCCATTATTAATAAGACCATCGTAATTCCTGAAATTACCGACCAGTAGACGAGCTATCTCCATCCTACCAGTAGTACCTCCACCTTCTATACTCACAGTGCCATCTTGCCCGATATTATATTTAGATAGCTGTAATTCGCTAGTAGGATCTGGTGAATAAAAAATCGGTGGTAATTTAACTGCGGCGATCAGTCCTTTCATATCATTTGAAGTGATGTAAGGTAGATCATCTTCATCTAAAGTCACACTATTAGCGACCTGCGTAGCTGGAGAACCCTCTGCTGAAGCGAACACTAAAGAACTTCCTTGACCTGTATTAGGATCATAATCAAAGCCAGTAAAAACTTCACCGAGACGAGTAACCTCTGGCTTAACCCTCAATCTCATCTGAATCTCCTGCCCAGCAGTATTTCGCAAAACAAAGGTATTACTTTTACTCTCAAAAGCATAACTGGTGCTGATAGTTACAGAAAAAACATTAGCTGGTGGATCTAAACTATCACCATTATCAGTAAAAGTAAGGCGATATAAATCATTCTCCTGACTTATCTCTAAACTACCATCATTAATATCTACAGGAACATCTGTAAGACCACTTCTGATACTCAATTCAGAGACTCTAGTCGCGTTAATCCCGGGGAAACCTATTCCAGAAGCAGTAGTAGCTGGACTAGTAGAAGGATTAATTCCAGAACCTATGTTTTGGTCTGAAAGATAAGTTACCGAAGTATAGTTAGGGTTATTAATAGATTTCATTTCACTAGTAGTTTCGTTATAAAACATTAGCCCCATAACGAACTGCCCGGAGGTATTAACTAGATTACCGTCTGCATCAATATTAAAAGTACCATCACGAGTATAAATAAACTCATTACGTGAATTTTTGGTGACAGAACTATCTGGACTAACGACAAACATACCAGGTCCCTGCAAAGCTAAATTAGAAGCTTCTCCAATCTGCCTTAAAGTACCTTGAGCGAAGCTAGTACTAACTGAATCTACACTTACCCCAGAGCCAAACACCTTAGGATTAGTACCCCCAGACACCGCCCTAGGAGTGGATCCAGAATTTACTACATTAGCTATGCCTGAAGCAAAAGCCATATTAGACTTTTTAAAAGCGATACTATTTACGTTAGCGATGTTATTAGTAGTCAAGTTTATCGCCTTCTGATGAGTCGTGATACCTTGCCTGCCAATAAACATAGATGATAAGGACATAGCTAAGTCCTATATTCGCTATATAGAGTAAAAAAACTATAAATTAAGTCGAGTATTTAAAGAGCCCGCCCTAAATAATTTATACTAGTGCTATATGCTTACTGATCAGTTTCATTTTGACAGTTGTGGTTTTGGCTTAATTGCTAACTTAGATCGCATATATTCTAGAAGCATTATAGATAAAGCTATAGAAGGGCTAAAGCGCTTATCTCATCGTGGTACTAAAGCTAAAGATGCTAAATCTGCTGATGGCTGTGGCATTTTATTTAACCTAGACAAAGATTTTTTTAAAAAACTAATTAAAGAAGAAAGCGATAAGGAAATAAATTTTTTAGGAGTAGCCGTAGTTTTTCTAAACGAAAATTGTCTTTTAGCTAACTTTGAAAAAATTTTTAATACTGAATTAAAGTTAAGAGGTGTTAAATTAGTTCATACCCGCAGTGTGCCAGTTAACAGTGAGTTTTTAGGCTTAAGAGCAGCTAAGACTCTGCCTCAAATTCTACAGTTTTATATAGATAGCACTGATACTCATAGAGACATAAATACTAATGAGAATGATATTGTAAAAAAACTATACCTCGCTAAACGCCTCACTGAAGCTAGAATAAATTGTCATTTCGCCAGCTTATCTACCCAGCTCATCTCCTATAAAGGGATGCTAACGCCAGAAAATTTAGTTAATTTTTACCCCGACTTAAACCATAAAGAGCTTAAAGCATCTCACTCTCTTTTCCACCAAAGATTTTCTACTAATACATTTCCAGAATGGCATCTAGTACAGCCTTTCAATCATCTGGCTCATAATGGTGAAATTAACACTATAGAAGGAAACCGTAATTGGGCACAGGCTAAAAGAAAAATGTACTATCTTGATTCACTTAAAGAATTGCAGGCTTTAAAGTCTCTGATAGATTTAGAAGGCTCTGACTCTAAAAGCTTAAACACTATGCATGAACTCCTCTTAGCTGGTGGCTTTGATTTAGCCATGGCGATGAAGATACTAATTCCGCCAGCATTTATCCATAATCCTAAATTAGAAGGAAACTTAAAAGCGATGTACGAATACTTTTCTCTATTTATAGAGCCTTGGGATGGTCCTGCTGCTATAGCCTGTATTAATGAAAGCTTTGCAGTATGTAATATAGATAGAAATGGCTTAAGACCAGCAAGATATATTATTACTAAAGATAATGAATTTTCTATAGCTTCTGAAATAGGAGTAGTAGATTACGATGAAAAAGACATTCTCACTAAAGGTAAACTAGGAGCGGGAGAGAGCCTAGGAATAAATTTATTAACAGGTGAAATACTTTTCGATAAAGATATTAGTAAAAAAATTGCAGAGGAATATAAATTTACTGAGCTTAGTAAAAGTAGCATAGAGAAAATCAGTGAAGATTTTAATTTAGCTGACGAGAATAGCGAATTTAGCTTAAAGGATTTGAAAACCTTTTATAAATATAATCAAATCACTTTAGAGGAATTAAACCTAGTCTACAGCAGTCTTGCAGTAAATGCTCAAGAAGCCTTATCATCCATGGGAGATGATAGCTGCACTGCTATTTTATCTAAACATAAAAGAAATCTTTTTGATTATTTTAGGCAGCGTTTCGCGCAGGTCACTAACCCGCCTATAGACTCAATTCGAGAAAAAAATGTAATGTCTTTAAATACCTATATCGGTGCTATAGGAAATATTTTCACCGACTTTAAAGATGGTCAGAAAAGACTTAAACTCTCTTCCCCGATACTAAGCCAAACTAAATTAAACAATATACTTTCACATTATGCAGAAGATAGTATACAAGAGGTAAACCTTAATATCAGCTCAGATAAAGATATAAAATCTGCATTATTAGAAATAAAAGAATCAGTAATTAAGAATTTAGCTGAAAATAGAAACCTAATCATACTCAGTGACAGGAAGCTTTTCCCTAAAAGTTATAAATTACATCCTCTTTTAGTTACAGCATTTATAAACTATTTTCTAATTAATTTAGAACTAAGAGCTAAAGCTAATCTTATAGTTATCACTGGAGAAGCGAAAGATCCTCACCATTTTGCTTGTTTAATCGCTTTTGGTGCGACTTTAGTCTATCCTTATCTTAGCTTTCAAGCTATACAGCAAATTTACATAGATAAAACTAAAGAAGAAAAAGAAGCTCTCTGCCTGAATTATATTAAGGGGATAGAGAATGGTATCTTAAAA
>DAISHM010000106.1:0-5631 GCA_036822535.1 Candidatus Caenarcanales bacterium | reverse complement strand
GATAGCTTTTAATATTTCATTTTTATCCCATTTTTCAGCTAAAATTCTTTGGGTATCAGCGGCAATAAAAAAAAGCATCCTAAAGGGGTAGGAACTGCTATCTATAACTTCTTTTACGGAATTTACATCACTCTCTTTCAAGCGGGAGAGGCAGCCTAACTCTACAGGGGAGCCTAATTCTTGATTGGTTTGAGCTAGTGCTTTTGCTAAAGCACGATGACGATCTGATGCTCCTGGAAAACCTGCACTTGCAGATTCAGTACCAATCGCAACCATAGAATGAAATATATCAATAGCTTCATCGGGACTTAATAACTTCACTCTAGGATCCTGCATACCATCTCTAAATGTTTCATCGTGGATCCTTGGCATTTTAAGTGTGGAAGCTACCTGAGACTTAAATTCAGGTATTTTCATTCCCCACCGCCTTATAATCCTTGAAGGTCTTATCGGTAGTAGCTTTGCTGGGATTTACGTAGTAGTAGTTTGCAAAATTATTCATCGCCATACTAAAGTGGGATAGTATGTGGGAGACTGGCTCTGGTGTGAATGATTTCGCTACATCACAGATAGAGACTATGCCATAGAAAATCGCAGATAATTTATTGTTGATATCTGGGTGTATGAATTTCGCCCAATCACAGCCTATGCCTCCGAGGTTTCTGATTATTGATGAGCCTTTTGCAAGTAAGCTATGGTGATCAGATCCTGCCGCTATGCCACCTATAGCTCCTAAGAAATTCCCCCAAGCACAGAGAAACATAGTATGACCTTGCTCTTTATCTGGGTGTACAAAGACCTTTCTATTTTCTCCAGAAAGATTGGATAAAGTTTCTGTACACATGGTTTTAAAGGCTTTAAAGTTCTCGCTTAAATCCTCTGAAATTGAGCTAGCTGTACCTTGAGGATTTTCTTCTGAAGCATTTTTATATTTAATTTTATGTCTCTGAGCTTGCTCGAACATAGTCGGGCCACTGCTAATACCAGATGCAGTGAATACAGACTCTAGAGGCATATAAGGTACTATCGCAGAATAAGCTAACCTGGAGAGTACTTCCCAGGCACGTCTATCATTCACCGCTTCTACGCCTTTCTGGGTGTAGTTTACGACATTTACTAATTTAGAAAATCCGAGTATGTACTTATCAAGAAAATCAGTTAGTGGTTTCGGGATCACTTCTGTCATCTGACCTAAGCCTGCGACTAAATGACCCGCAGATGCTGCTGCATAGGCAATCACAGGTAAAGTCTCTCTAGTAAAGTGATTTAGGCGTTCGCTGCGAGTAGCAGCACCTTCCATGCTATCGAAGGAGTCGCTTGCGTTCGGGGAGTCTAATTTAGCTAAAAGTGAGGCTGTTTGCCTAGTATCTTCGTTATTTTTAACAAAGATACTCCTTCTGAGGCTTGAGTGCAAGTCTCTCAGAGCTTTCTGTTTTCATATTTAATTCAGGAGCAGCAGAAATTTGCATATACTGAATTTTAGCATAATGAGTTTTTACACGCCATTAATGTAAGTTCTAGACCCTAAACTAATCTCACAGATCCTTTCAGAAATACTGTTTATAGTTTTTAAAGTATCTAAGACCTCTAGATTAAGCCTATCTTTCTCTAAGTTATTCACTTTGCAAATATCCTCAATCGCTCTAGATCTAAAAGACTCATAAAAAGAATCAGCCATTCTTAGTTTAGCTTCTATAGATTCAGCTTTATGAGGACTTTCTTTAATAAAAGCTCCGAGAGCTGAATTGAAGGATCTTATAGTGCCGACTAGATATTTATCTAGATCTTTAAAACCTTCATCGAATTCAGGTATTTTACCGTCCATGTGATCTAGACCGACTTTTAAAGTATGAACTATTTGCTCGCATTCGTTAATTACTAATAGTATGTCTAGTAATTCTGTGACTTCTTCTATGGTGAAGCTCTTTCGGTGAGATGATTTAAGCTGTCTTAGGAATTTTACTAAGCCTAAGCGTAAATCATGATGATCTTGAATTAATTTCCTGATTTTTTTCTCATCTAGGCTTTGGCGCTTAATTAAATATTTTCCTGCGACTAAAAGCATTTCTCTGATTATATTTCGCATGGAAATTAGTGCTGATTTAGATTCAGATAGGGCTATCTCGATTTCAGATGAAAATTTATCTATCTGAGGTATGGTGTATTTTTGATATTTACCTTTATTGGAGTCTGGCACAAAAACACAAGATAACCATGCTAACTGCTTTACAAATGGAATAGCTATTAATACTGTGATTACGTTAAATATAGTTTGAGCGTTAGCAATAAATTGAGGTACATTATCCTGTGGGGTAAAGATTTGTACGAATTCTGTAAACTGTGGGATGAAGAATATAAAAGGTAATACCCCGAGTATATTAAAAATAATGTGTGAGGCAGCTACTCGGCGTGCTTGAAATGAAGTATTTAATGAGACTATTACTGCTGTAAAACAAGTTCCTATATTCGCTCCGAGCATTAATGGAATTACTGCCATCGGAGTGATTAAGCCCTGCATCGCTAAACCTATCATTACCCCAAGTGCACCGCTGCTAGAGTGAATTACTGCTGTAAATAAAGTCCCTACTAAAATTCCTATCAGTGGATCCTGGAAATTTTTCATCATATCCAAGAAGATTTCAGAGTGCTGTAAGGGTTTCATGGAGTCAGACATAAGCTGTAAACCAAATAACATAATCCCTGAACCTAAAATAGCGTTACCGATGTATAAAACTTTATCTTTAGCGGCGGTGACCTGTATTAAGAAGCCGATACAAACTATAGCTAGAGACCATTTTATGATGTTTATCGCCATAATGTGGGCTGTGACAGTGGTTCCTATGTTTGCTCCTAGCATTACCCCTATGGTTCTTTCGAAATTAACGATATTTGCCTGCACTAGAGAGACTAGTATCGAGGTTATGGCTGTACTGCTTTGTACTAAGCCTGTAAGCATAGTGCCAAGAAAAATACCATGATAAGTAGTCTGGGTAGCTTTTTCGACTATGGTTTTAAAAACAGGGCCTGCCAAGCTTTTTAGATTTAGGCAGATCAGGTCTAAGCCGAAAAGCAGTAGGGATGTACCTCCTAGTAAGGTAATCACTGATAGTATATTGAACTCGCTTTGGGGCATAATTCTTACGTCCAAAAGAGCATTGTAGCCTTAAAATAAAATTAACAAATATTTAATATTTGAAGCCTTCTTGCCAGCAGATATTTTCTGATTTTTTTTCTATGATTATGATTTACAAGATTTAAAAAAATCTTTAAAAGGAAATATTCAAATGAAAAAAATGTCTGCATTATTCGCATTAATCGCTGTAGCTACTTTATCTGCTAACGCTAACATGACTGAGCAAAAGCCAGCTGCTGCTCAAAAACCAGCTGCTAAAGCTGAAGCTACTAAAGCACCTGCTGCTAAAGCTCCTGCTGCTACTACAGCTCCAGCTGCTAAAGCACCTGCTGCTACTACTCAAAAGTAATAGACATAGTTTAGGTTTATTTTTGAATACGAAAAGAGGGCTTAATAGCCCTCTTTTTTTATTTTTATTAATAAATTAAGCCAAAGCCACATTGTGGCTTGCTCGCATATGAGACATTAATCTAAATTTAGTAATCTTGGTATTCTATCGAAAGAAAATCTTTCCGCTTTTTTCCTTTCCCGAGCTTCTTTCTCTAGCATTTCTACTCTAGAATCTATTCTCTGAGACATTTCTTTTTTATTAATTTTCTGTTTTTGATTTTTTTCGTGTTTTTCGACTACTTTACTATTTTTATAATTAGGGTAGAATCTGCTCGCTACTTCCTTTTCATCGTAGCTAAGTAATTCATCAATATGATTAGAGCTGAGTTTATCATCTCCACCTAGATCTAACTTCTTGCCGAAGAGCATTTCTGTAGCATCCTCGTGGCTCATTTCCATAGTATCTACTAAATTATCCATCTGCCTAGAGCTATCTTTAACTTTACGTAACTGTTTAACTATGTCTCGCTGATCTATTTGCAGGATTTTAATATTCTGCTCATTCTCTTTACCTAGGTGCTTTAATTTCTGTACTTCTTTCTCTAGGTTCTGTATAGTATCTACTTGTTTATTTAAAATTTCTCTAATTTCAATTATCTGACTGCCGATAAGCTTAATAGTGTCTAAAGCTTTTTTACTAGTGCTAGATGGGTTAGGGTTCTGCATTCTTTTCTCCATTTATACTGGACCTCGGTTACTTGGTTTAATTTGTATGATTTATATATTTGATCTATCTGCTTTTAATTAACTCGACCATAAAGTGGAGTAAAATGAATATTAATGTCTATTTTTGATTTAAATAGTGAACTTAAAAACACAGATAGCGAAATCGCTGCTTTAATCGATGAAGAATTTAAAAGGCAGTCTGAGAATATAGAGCTTATCGCTAGTGAAAACTTTACTAGTCTTGCTGTAATGCAGGCTATGGGATCTTGTTTTACCAATAAATACGCAGAAGGCTATCCTGCAAAGCGTTATTATAATGGCTGTGAAAACTGCGATGGAATTGAGGCTTTAGCCATAGAGAGATTAAAGCAGTTATTCTCTGCTAAGTATGCTAATGTGCAGCCCCATTCTGGAGCTAATGCTAATACTGCGGCATTTTTAGCGATCTTAAATCCAGGAGATAAGATACTAGGTATGAGCCTTAAAGAAGGCGGGCATCTTACTCATGGTACTTCTGTAAATCTCTCTGGTAAATACTATCAAGCGACTGAATATGGTGTCGATGAAAATGGTTTCCTCGATTATGATGTAATTCAAAGCATCGCTGAAAAAGAGAGACCTAAGCTGATAATCGCTGGAGCATCTGCTTATCCACGTATTATTGATTTTAAAAGATTTAGGGAAATTGCTGATAGTGTAGGCGCTTATCTACTCGTGGATATGGCACATATCGCAGGTTTAGTCGCTGCTGGATTGCATCCAAATCCAGTACCTTACGCTGATGTAGTTACTTCTACTACTCATAAAACCTTAGCAGGGCCTAGAGGTGGGATTATTTTATCTAATAACGAAGAGCTTTTTAAGAAGATAGATTCAGCGGTATTCCCTGGTTCTCAGGGTGGGCCTTTAATGCATATTATTGCAGCTAAAGCAGTTTGCTTTAAAGAAGCTCTATCAGAAGAGTTTAAGCTCTATCAGACCCAAGTCGCTAAGAATGCGAAGGCTTTAGCTGAGACTTTGGTAAGTGAGGGGATAGATATAGTTAGTGGTGGTACTGAAAATCATTTAGTATTAATTAGCTTAGTTAAGTTTGGCGTCACTGGTAAAGATTTAGCTAATTTACTAGATGAGTATAAGATTACTGTAAATAAAAATGGCATACCGCGTGATCCGCAGAGTCCTTTTGTGACTAGTGGTATTAGAATCGGTACTCCAGCGATGACACGCCGTGGCTTTAAAGAGCAGGATTTTAAAGATTTAGCAGTCTTAATGGCGAAATTTATTAAGTCTATGGCGAAAAATAGTCTGAGTTTAGATTCTGAAACAGAGAAATTAGTTAAAAGCGAGGTCTCTAGGCTTACTTCTCGTTTAGCTTTTTATAACTCTGATGCTTCTACTAATTCACTAAAAAATGCTTAAGGAATGCGTTTTTTCTGAATTTT
>DAISHM010000105.1:0-5664 GCA_036822535.1 Candidatus Caenarcanales bacterium | reverse complement strand
TCCCCACTAATAAAGGGTTGTGTATGAATATTATTAGCTTCAAGCTTCTGCTCTTGGACTATTTTTAATAAACCTAAGTCATGAATTCTTTCTATCTGTTCTAGGAAATTCTTTTTTTCAGTTACTAAGTCTGAAGCTGGACTCGTCCTGAATTCAGGAAATGAATTCTCTTTAAGTTCTAAAATGCTATCTCTGAGATTATCTTTTATAGATTTTAGAAACTCTTGATTCGCATTTTCTGTAGTAGTCCTCGCTAATTCCTTTAGGCAGTTTCTTTCACGTAATCTTTTGTTTAATTCTTCTTTTTGACAGTTTAATCTTTCTTCTCTAAATTTTCTGCCACTATTAAAAGCTGTTTTCAATGACGGAGCGGTCGGAAAAGCTCCATTATCACGGTGTTCTAGAAGTATAAAGCCTAGTTCAAATGGCGAAGGCATGATATTACTTACTCAATAATTAAAATTCGATTTGCTGTATTAGCGACTCTACCAGTCTTAATTACTTGATTAATGTGCTCAAATACTTTATTGGGTTTACCTTCTGGATTATCAATAAAGTAAGAATGCCCCACAGGATTATCATACTCGGTATTTACATCACTACAATCTATAGCATAAACATTGTCTGGAACTGGAGAGTTTTGCTTACGCATATCTTCTGGACCCGTATGACCTAGGCGGCGAGTGAGCTGACCACGTTTAACATTAGCGATTTTACTACCTCTTAAGGCTTGGTCATCACTAGCAAAATAAGTGACTACATTTCTAGAAGCTTCACAGATTACATAGCCGTTCTGTCCTTTTTCTAGTGATTGATTGGCTATGTCTGCTGCTACCATAAATACATTACGAAATAAGAATGGTGCATTAGCGGTCGTAGAGTAGTTTTTAAGCCAGTAAGCCATGCTGTTTCTAAACACTCTATTACCCATAGAATGGGCTAGTATATTAACTCTTTTCATGCAGGCTATGCCTTGATCTTTATTCTTTTCTTGCCAGTCCATGAATTTTGCCATCATACGCGCAAAGGCTATGGCACTTGCGTTTGCGGCATCTTGGTCATCGTAATAATCACGGATAATACCGAGTTTATTACCACAGGGCCAGATGAAAGGAACTACTTTTATAGAGTTATTTAATTCATTAAAAAATTTCTGCATTTTGCGTCCATGCTCGATTGCACGTAGAGGCTGTACATTAAAACCATGAAAATAAATTAAAAGCTCTGTAGCTTCGCTTTCTCGTAACTGTGTGAGTAGTGCTTCAGAGCCAATCTCTGTCTGCACTCCACTTTTATCTTCACAGAAATATATATGCTGACCTACTTCGTTATCGCTTTCATCGAAAGTAAATTTTTCACCGATCCGTGAAGCTCTACCCTTCTTCTTCGCATGATTCGTTACAAATAGCATTTTTAAAAATTAGCACAAATTCGCCTTGGATTTTAGCATTGGGAAATTTATTTTCAAGCCACGTGATAGCAGTCTTGGCAGTACCTAGAAAAAAGTCTTCATGTAATTTTGTCATTTCTCTTGCAATAAATACTTGGCTATCTTCACTGAAAATGCTTTTCAGGTCTTCTAATGTATCTATTATTCGATGAGGGCTTTCAAAAAATACTATGGCCCTTGTTTCGTTCACGAGATTTTTGCGTACACGGCGCCGTTGTTTGCCGCCGTGTGGAAGAAAGCCTTCGAATATAAAACGAGAAGTATCTATAGGACAGACACTGAGAGCAGAGCTCAGCGAAGATATCCCACCCACTGGGATTACTGCGTCCTTGTTCTCTGCATGCATCGATTCACTTTCACGTGTTTCCCAAATCTCTTTTAATATAAGCTTCCCAGGATCTGAGATTAAAGGAGTACCTGCATCTGAAATGAGCACAATGTTCTGTCCATTTTTCAGTAGCTCTTTAATCTCTAAAGCTCTTCTGGATTCATTTTCTTTATTGCAGCTAATTAATTTTTTGCCAGTAATTTTAAAGTGGTTAAGTAATTTGATACTGACTCTAGTATCTTCACAATAGATCAAATCAGCTCCCTCTAAGTATTTTAGTGCACGGAAGCTTATATCTTCTAGATTCCCGATAGGCGTAGCGACTAGGTAGAGTGGCATGGCCTGCTTACATTAGCATATTCAAGAGTCTACTTAAGTTATATTTTTTTTAAATAAAAAATCTGGAAGATGAAATACAATTCAGGAGATGGTAGAGAAGACGAATGGTTTTGGTGCTAATAATGGGACATATGGAGCACCAAAATTAAAGCTAAGAACTAGTTTGGAGAAGGGAAATCTGCAAGATAAAGGAGTTCTTGAGTCTATACCGAAGGAAGATGTCCCTGCTCATACTAAGATTATGAGCTCAATGAAACAAGCTTCTCAGCCTGTTACCCAGATAGAAGTGCAGGGAATGTCTGATCAAGAGATCACGGCTCTCAATAAAAAAGAAATTACTAAACTGGTATCTCTTTTACCTAAGCCACATCAGGACGCTCTTCTGGATAAACTATTGTCTTTAGAGCAAATTAATGTCAATGTAGGTAGACCTTTAAGGGCAAAAATAGATAATAAGTGGTCTGAGATATTGCCTGAAAGCCCAATTCAAGCTAAGGATTACGAGGGAATTATTAAAGCTGTTAGTCTTGATCACGAAAGTAAGCGTGGAGGCTTAAAAGCCACTGAAGAAGAGGGAACTTTTCACCGTGTGGCGGTAGCACCTTCTGGTAATTTTATAAAAAATAAGGCATCTGATCTGAAAAATTTAGTACAAAACACATGGGCAGCACTAAGGGTGGGAAGACCTTATGTGAAATTAGACTCTAATTTATTATCTGCTCTCTCTAAGTATGCTTTAGATGGTAAGACTATTGCGATTATAGGCGTACCTGGAGCTGGTAAGACCACCTTGCTTAGGGGTTTAGCACCGATAATTGCAGAACAGAAAAATTTGGTTATAGTTGAGAAAGATCGATATAACGAAATTGCTGGTAACAAAAATCAGCCACATAGTGTTTTAGGTAAGGCTCAGAGAGTATCTATCTCTAATGATGATTATCCAGAATCTTTAAGAAAGACAGTCGCTAATTTGGGACCAGAGGTTTTAGCTACGGATGAGATAAAGACTAAAGAGCAGGCTGAAATATTGAGATCGGCTAAAGGAGATGGTATAGGTTTAATTTTTACGGTGCATGGAAATAGCATTACTTCTGTGCTTCAGAGTGCAAATCTAGAGCCTGTAACGGGCGGCTTACAAACTATGACTGTAAGTGATAATATGGCACGAGAGAAAAATTCTGGCTCCAAGCAGGTTACTGAACTTGCTACTACTCCTATCATAGATGTAGCTGTAGTAATGAAAGATAAAGGTACGGCTTTGGTCTACCCTGATTATCGAGCCGCAGCGGATAAGCTATTAAATGGTTCTCTACCAGAGCCTAATATATATCCTCTAGGTAAGAAGTTAAACGATAAGCTAATCTCGGACGAACAGCCAGAAATATTTCGCCGTAAAGGCTTATTATCTACTGAGACTTCTACTGTAGGTGCTTCTTCTTCAGAGAAGGTGTATCAAGGCAATAATTCTAGACAAAGACAGAAAAAGCAGACTGCTGAGCAGCAGAGACAGGAGTCTCATATAAGACCGAATAATCAAGGGAGAAAAAAATAAACTGAAAATAAAAGATATTCAAAGCTCTCAATATTATTAAAAACTAATGCTATAATTTTCACTCTCATGGCCTTTACTAAAAAACCATTTAAGAATTTTAAGAAGACACCTAAGCTAGTTCAAGTAGACGAGCGCGAGGTTGATTATAAAAATACTGAAGTCTTAAAGAATTTTATTGACTATAATACTGGTAAAATTCTTAATCTTCGCCAAGCTGGTATGAAAGCTAAGACTATTAGAAAAGTTAAAAGAGCTATCAAGCGTGCTAGAGCAGTGGGTTTAATGCCATTTACTACTACTGTAGGTTAATGTTTTAAAGAGAATAAGGGAAATTTTATGTCTAAAGTTTGTGAAATTACAGGTAAAAAAGCAGGTAAAGGTTGGAGATATGCTTTCTTAAGATCTCACTATAATCCTACTGCGAAAAGAAGATTCGAGCCTAATTTGCAGACTATAGTGGCTATCATTGATGGTAAGAAGCAGAAAATAAAGGTTTCTACTAAAGCCTTAAAAACCTTTCCTAATCTTAAGTCTGGTATTACTAGTGGTGAGCTTAAAAAGGGAAGAGCACACAAAAGAATTAAAAAAGCTGTATAGTATAAAACATCTTGTCTGAATCTGACTTAATAACAGTAAAAGAATTAGCAGCTGAATTAGAAATTACTGATTTGGTGCTTAAAAAGCTCATTAAGTTTTTTGAAATTCCTAATCAAAAAGTTAAACGCAATATTCATTTGTCTGATGAGGCTGTTATCACGATAAAACGTGTAATGGAGCTTAAAGCAGAAGGAAAGCGTAATAAAGATATAAAGCAGCTTTTTGACGAAGAGAGAAAGAAAGAGAAAAAAGCTTTAGAGACTTTAAAAAAGACAGAAGAAAATACTAATATCCCAGAGGATACTCTCGACTTGAGTCTAGCAGCGACTTCTAATTCTGATTTGGAAATTGATGCTGTAAATTCAGATATCCTTTCTGATGAAGAGGATAATTCGGAAAAATTATCGGGAGAATCAGCAGACCTAGGATTTGATAGAAATTCAGATGCTGATCTAGATGATGAAGATGACGAAGAATATCGTAAAGAAGAAGAGCCAGCATACATAAAAGCCTTTATAGAAGCGGAAGAGATTGAGGCTAAATTTGATGTAGAGCAGGAAGATGTTCTTGCAGAGGCTTTAGCTTTAGATGCTACTGCTGAAGAAGAGGGTGGCGATTTAGATCCAGTCGAATTAACTGATGAAAGTGAGGAATTGTCTAAGGATAGTCTTAGTCCTCGTAAAATTAGAAGAAAGGCTTTTAGTTTTAGATATATTCAGCGAGAGATTGCTAATGATACTAAAGCATTGAATTTTATTAAAAATAAGCTTAAGAAGGGTAAGCTAAGCCACGTTGAGAGATTGAATCTTCTAGATTCTTTAGATCGTCGAGCGAAGATGTTGAATAGTTGGATTCAGATTTTGCGTTGGGTTAAAAGTTAATGACTTTAAGGTTTCTTACGGCAGGTGAATCTCACGGCCCAGAATTAAATATAATTCTAGAGGGTATTCCAGCTAATATGTCTCTTCTAAAAGAAGATGTCGATGTCGATTTAAGACGTAGACAGGCTGGTTACGGGCGTGGTGCTCGTATGAAAATTGAGAAAGACCAAGCCTTCTTTACTGCTGGAGTCCGCCATGGCCGGACTTTCGGTGGGGCTCCGGTCGGGATGAAAATTATTAATAAAGATCACGAGAAGTGGTTATATGCGATGAGTCCAGCTCCAGTCGATGAAACTATCCCAGAAATAAAAGAACAGTTAGAGGCTCGTTTTATTTCTAAAGTTAGACCAGGACACGCTGATTTAGCTGGAGCTGTGAAGTACAATGCTACTGATGTCAGAGATATATTAGAACGCTCATCTGCTCGTGAGACTACATCGAGAGTCGCAGTGGGAGCTGTTTGTAAGAAATATTTAAGTCATTTTGGTATCGAAATTTTTTCCCATGTTTTAAATAT
>DAISHM010000104.1:0-5668 GCA_036822535.1 Candidatus Caenarcanales bacterium | reverse complement strand
TTTAGTTTATTATCTATTTTAATACCGTTATTCTCACAGAAAAAAACAAACAAAACATCATATTATAATTTAAAATTAATTCTTTAATTATCAAGATAATACAAACTTAGTATTAATAAAGTCTGATATAGAATAATTTCTTAATATTTTTATGTCAGATAAAGTACCTAGTTTTTTTGAAATTTTTCGGCGTTTACTTAGTTCGTTTTTATCTTTCTTCTTTTCTGCGTTAGAGACACTTCTACATAAGAACGGGAGTCGTCTTTCTAATTTAAAACAAAACCTAGACTATTACCTCTTTGTCATAGATCAGTATAAAAGATTCTACAGTATAAAAGAAAACCAGAATATGCTGAAACAGTATCTACTAGGACAGTTTATCGCTTTTATTAGCAGACAAAAATATCGCCTAGACGAAAAGAAAGGGCAGTTAATTAATAACTTCCATCAAGAAAAATATCGCTTAAAAAACAAAGTAGAACAGTCTAGGTACAAACTTTTAGACAAAGCCGAAGAACTGAAGTATAGTGCTGAAAAGATTTTAACTAAGAAATAAGAAAAATCTTAAACTAGCTTATCTATAGATTCCTGAATTCTCTCTTTAGATAAAGCACCAACAAGCATATCTACAGGCTTTTTATCTTTAAAAAGTATCATAGTAGGAATGCTGTTAATTCTAAATTGCACTGCTTTATTAGGATTATCATCAGTATTGAGTTTCACGATTTTAACTTTACCTTGATACTCTTCTGAAAGCTGGTCTATGACAGGTGCTAAAGCCCTGCACGGCCCACACCAAGGTGCCCAAAAATCAACAAGAACAGGCAAATCAGAATTGATTACCTCTTCATCAAAATTCACATCATTAACTTCTAATGCCATATCCAAACTATTATAACAAAGTATTATCAACAGGAACTATTCCCTGTTTACCACCAACAAGGGAGGATAAGCCAGAATTTGAACTAGGAGCATAAAAATGAAAAACATATTCCTGATTTTTATCTAAATTATTAAAATGATTCTCTAAACTAGCCCACTGATAAAGGGTTATTTCTCCTTGCTGAGAATTTAATCCCTTTAACGATTCATTTACATAAAATTTTAACGCCACCCTCTTTAACGGCGAAGCATCATCGATATCTACAGTCTCTAAAAACTTACCTTTAAATATTACGGCTGCATGATCCTTTATCTCAGATGAACTCAATCTTTTACTTAAAGCACAAACTTTTTTATTTTTCACTTCTAATAGCTGCTCTAATGGAGCACCTTGGCTTTTTTCACCAGCCATCAGTAAATCAGCCTTTACTAGGCTAAGTGAGCTCATGAACAAAACTAAAATAAAAATGCTGAAGGCTGGCATAATGCTCTAGTCTATTATAATTAAAAATTGCGATGAAAAAGTTCCTATCTTATTTTTTTATTCTGGTACTAAACTTAACCTGCTTAAGTGCCACTTTAAATTCCTGCTCATCGACAGAGAGTAAAAGCCTAGTAGCAGCAGAATCACAGCCTAAGAGTGAGTTAGAAAAATTCTTAGATTCTAGACAATCATCTAAAACTGCTGTGATTAAATTCTATGCAGATTGGTGCGGGACTTGCAGAGAATACGCTCCAGAATTTAATCACGCCAAACAGGCTCTAAAAGATAGTGAAGTAGATTTTTATGAAATTAATGTTGATAAAAAAGAATATTCAGCATTAATTAAAGAACTTAAAGTAGGCTTAATTCCTATTACTTATTTCGTTAGTAAAGATAGGAAGGCGATTGAGAATAGAATTGGTTTCATCAGTTCTACTCAGCTTACAGAAAAAGCTAAAAACTTTATCCTCAAGTAGGCTTTAGCTTATAATAGCTAAAATAACCAAGGATTTTCACATGATTGCCTCTACTGTTACCATCGCTAAATCTGCTCAAATTTCAGATTCTGTTCAAATTGGCGAGGGAACTGAGATTGGTGAGGGAGTTATCATTAGAGATTCTGTTAAAATCGGTGCTAATTGCAAGATCTTTCCTTATGCGGTTATAGGTGAAGCTCCGCAAGATTATAGTTTTAAAGGCGAAAAGAGTTTTATTGAAATCGGTGATAACAATACTATAAGGGAATTTGTTACAGTCAATAAAGCTGTAGGAGAAGCTTCTGTTACACGTATTGGTAATAATAATTACATTATGGCTTATAGCCATGTCGCCCATAATGCTAGTATCGGTAATTTCGTGACCTTAGCTAATTCAGTGCAATTAGCAGGTTACTCTGCTGTAGAGGATTATGTCACGATTGGAGGTCTAACAGCAATACATCAGGGTTGTAGAGTAGGTAAATATGCAATGGTCTCAGGGATGTCTGCGACAAATAAAGATCTGCCACCTTATTTTATGTATGGTTTAACCCCTGCTGTCGCAGCTTCGATAAATCGTCATGGTCTAAAAAAACATGGTTTTAGCGCAGAGATTATGAATGAAATTTTCAAAGCCTTTAAAATCATTTATAAAACAGGAATTTCATTACCGCAAGTCATAGAGAGGCTAGAAGCTGAGCTAGAAATCTCTGACGAAATAGACTATTTAATTAAATTTCTTAAAAATTCTAAACGAGGGATTAAGCTAGGACGTACTTTACTTAGGGTTTAATTTATTTAGGTACTATATGAGTAAAAGAAAAATATTTAAATACGGTTCCGAGGTGCTGAGAAGGAAGTCTACACCTGTAAGAAAGTTTGATAAGCGTATCGCGAAACTTGCTGAAGATATGATACAGACTATGTATTTATCTAATGGAGTAGGTTTAGCAGCACCACAGATCGGTGTAAATCAGCGAATAATAGTTATAGATACCGAATACAGCTCAGATAGGTATGAAGAGACTAACAAGAATCCAGCTAAAGCCAGAAACCCTTTGGGCATGATTAATCCAGAAATTACTCATAAAGAGGGTGAAATGGAAAGCTTTGAAGGCTGTTTAAGCTTCCCAGATGTCTTTTTTAATGTTACCAGAGCAAAAAAAATTAAATTCACTTACCAAGACTTAAAAGGTAATCTGCATGAGATGAGTGCAGAAGAAAATCTCTTCTGTCGCTGTATTCAGCACGAGATAGACCATTTAGACGGACGTTTATTTGTAGATATCGCTCAGGATAAAATAATCGCTAGATCTGAGTTAGATAAGCACGGATTCCTTAATGTAGATTCTCAGCCGCTAGCTTAGTATTTAGCACTGATAGATCTGTCTCTAAGGTCTCAAAAACAAAGCTCTCACTAATATAAAACTCTTCCCGAGACCAGACACTCTAACTCTCTGCTTAATCAGTTCTACCGCAGGAGTTTTTTTTATTTTCTGAAATAACCTTAAGTACAATGAATAAGCAGTATAAACACCAAAGCGACAGGTCTGCGGCAATTCCTTAATCCCTAAATATGCTGCATCAAAATCAGCCTGAATATCCTTTTCTAGACTAACTTTTACTTCATCAGTGAAATTGTTTAGATCTAAATTAGGAAAATAAGTCCTACCCATGCCTTCGAAATCTGCTTTTAAATCTCTTAGAAAATTAATTTTCTGAAAAGCTGAGCCTAATTTCATTGCAGGCTCTTTTAATCTATCATATAAAGCCACGTCGTTTTTACAGAAAACTCTGAGACACATTAAACCTACTACCTCTGCTGAGCCTAATATATATCTTTTAAAACTCTCATCATTATGGTCTTTCTGATCTAAAACCATGGTCATACTGTCAAAAAAGCAGACTATCAGCTCATGCTCGATACCATATTCATTAACCACCCATTGAAAACTATTTAGAATAGGGTTTAGACTTAATTTAGACTCTATAGCTTTGTAAGTATCAGCTTTAAATTCATCTAAAAGACTAGCTTTATCATAGTCATGAAAAGTATCTACTATCTCGTCAGCGAAACGTACAAAACCATAAATAGCATAAATCGCCTCATGTAGAGTAGGGTCTAAAAGATAAATACCTAAGGAGAATGAACTACTGTAAGCGTTAGTAGCTAGTTTACTGCATTTCAAACTGGTTTCATGATAAAGCTGAATATTAGTATTCATAGTTCCCTCTCTATAAGACTATTTCGAGTATCGATGAGCGATTTCTTTAGCGACTATTTCTCCAGACATTATCGAAGGAGGGATACCAGGACCAGGTACAGTAAGCTGCCCTGTATAATAAAGATTATGCACACGCTTACTTTTAATGCGGGGTTTTAGAATAGCAGTTTGCTTAAGAGTATTAGCTAGACCATAAGCATTGCCCTTAAATGCATGATAGTCTTTAATGAAATCACTGTGAGCATAAGTCTTTTTAAAGACCACATGCTCTCTAATCTTCTGTTTACAGAGTCTTTCGAGTCTATCCATAACTAAATTATAGTAAGACTCTCGCAGTGACTCATTATCATTCAATAAACCAGAAGCGACTGGTACTAAAATAAATATATTCTCATGCCCCTCTGGCGCCACTCCAGTATCAGTTTTAGAAGTACAAGACACATAAAAGAGTGGCTTAGTCGGCCACTGCGGCTCAGTGTAAATCTCTCGAGAATGTTCATCTAGAGATTCATCGAAGAAAAGATTATGATGCTCTAGTGCAGGGATTTTCGTATTTACTCCTAAATAAAAAATAAGACCAGAAGGTGCCATAGTACGTGAATTCCAGTATTCATCAGAATAAGAGCGGTACTCTTCTAAAAGTAAATCCTTCTCTACATGAGCGTAATCGGCTCCAGCTAAAACCACATCAGCGCTTAAATCTTGGCTAGTAACACTCACTCTATCTATCAAACCATCTACTACTGAAATTCTTTTTACTGGATTATCTGCATACATCTCGACTCCTAAGCTTTCACAGACTTGAACGAAGCCATTGCTTATCTCTCCCATTCCTCCCAATGGATACCAAGTCCCTAAAGCCATATCAGCATGATTCATCATGCTATAAAGAGCTGGAGTCTCTTTAGCAGTAGCCCCAAGAAAAAGTACGGGAAACTCAACAATGCTTCTTAGCATAATATTTTTAAAATTTTTATCACTATAAGATCTAAACGAATTAAATAAATCACACTGTAATAGACCTCCTAAAAGCTCCCAATCAATGAATTCAAAGACACTAAGACTTGGCTTATTAATCATTTTACGCATCGCTATTTCATAGCGATACTTAGCTTCAGCAAGAAATTCTTTTAACTTTTCAGCAGAACCAGCTTCATAGCTTTCAAACAAAGCATAAATCTCATCTAAATCACTAGGTATGCTGATTTGCTCAGTTTCACTAAAAAACACTTTATAAGAAGGATTAAGCCTTTTCAATTCATAAAAATCACTAGTTTTTTTACCAAAATCACTAAAGAACTTATCGAATACTTCTGGCATCCAATACCAGCTAGGCCCCATATCGAATTTAAAGCCATTCTCTTCAAAAACCCTAGCCCTGCCACCAAACTGTGGATTCTTTTCAAAAAGTTTTACATTAAAACCATACTTAGCTAAATATGCAGCTCCGCTTAATGCTGAAAATCCTGAACCTATAACGATAGCTGTTTTAGACATAATCAATATACAGCTATAATCATAACTAATGAGGATTTTTATTTTCGTTTTTTTCAGCTTTTTGTTTTTTAGTGCTTTAAATCAGCCTTATATATGCTTGAATC
>DAISHM010000103.1:0-5681 GCA_036822535.1 Candidatus Caenarcanales bacterium | reverse complement strand
CTATTAATGAAAACTTAGCGACTATCAGAGAATTTTATTTAGAACCTGGATATAAAGATCGTCTTGAAGCAAATTTATTGATTAATGATATTAAGATGGAGCTGAAAAATCAGGGAGTACAGTATTTAGAGTTTGATATTAAAGACCTCTAGCGAGTATTCCTGTGGCATTACAGTGATTCAATGAAATTTCTTAATATAAAGAAGGTTTTTAACATAGCTATCTCACGTACTTGTTCTCGGCTAAGCTCTCTAAAAGACCAGTCTAGTGCCAGAGTCTCTTCTTTTTTTATTTCGCCATTCTGAATGTAATTCATACTGATAAAGATAGTGCCTATGGGTTTATCTAAGCTAGCCCCATCTGGACCAGCTATACCAGTAATAGAGAGATTTATATCTGAATCTGAAATTTTACTTAGACCTAAAGCCATTTCCCTAGCTGTTTCTGCAGATACTGCACCATGCTTACTTAAAGTCTCGGGCTTTACTTTTAATAATTTCTCTTTAGTAGAATTGGCATAGCTTACTAAGCCAGTTTTAAAATATTTAGAAGCACCAGCTTCGTCAGTGAGTGTCTTAGCGAGTAAACCACCAGTGCATGATTCCGCAAAAGCCAGTGAGAGTGATCTCTCGGAAAGAATTTTACTTAATAATTTAGGTATGCTCTCTTCATCATAGCCATAAATAAATTTACCCATTTTCGATACTATAAAGCTTTCTGTATCCTTAATTAAGGATTGAGCTTCCTCTTCGCTCGCAGCTTTAGCTGTTATGCGTACATAACACTCGCCTAAGCTAGCATAAGGAGCGACACTAGGATTGGCTTGCCTGAAAATATCTTCACCAAGCATCTCTGCCATCTGTGATTCACCTATATTAAAGAATTTAATTTTTCGTGATAGAATCACCCCAGCTTTTATATCTTGTCTAAATTCTTCTCTAAGAAAGCTTTTTGCGTGATTCTGAAACATCCCTCTCATCTCAGAAGGTACTCCAGGAAAGGTCATGATAGTACTATTATGATGCTGCAATATAATGCCAGTCGCGGTGCCACGAGGATTAGGAATTAATCTTGAACCCTCTGGTACTAAGGCTTGTTTAAGATTAATAGCTGGCATATCCCGTTTAGCTTTTTTAAATTTATCTATTAAAGCTGATTTGAGCTCTGGGATTTCTATTAATTTAAGTTTACAGAACTCTGCAATTACTTCGTGAGTTATATCATCACTAGTAGGTCCTAGACCTCCAGTGCAGATAACTAAGTCAGAGCGTTTAACTGCAAGATCTAAGATTTCTTTAATTCTGCTCGGATTATCTCCTACTGTGCTGTGAAAATAAGTACTGATGCCAAGTGTGTTAAGTTCTTCGGATAGGTAAGCAGCGTTAGTATTAATTACATGACCGATGAGTAGTTCTGTGCCAATTGCGATAATTTCTGCTTTAATGGTCATGGGCTGTGCTTCTCTTAGATTTTTTATTTTTGAGCTACTACTAAGGCTATGCTACCGAACATCAGATCTTTATAATAACTACGTGTAAATCCTTTATCCCAGAACATTTGGGATAATGTTTTCTGTTTAGGCCAAGTGTAAAGCGAATCTACTAAATATCTATATGCAAGCTTATCGCTAGCAAAAACACTACCTAATATAGGTATGATTTTTAAAAAGATTCCTTCGTAGAGTTTTTTTATCATCGGCTGTTCGGGGTGACCTAGATCTAGGCTAACTATAAAGCCTCCAGGCTTAAGAACTCTGAAAATCTCATCTATAGCTCTATTGAGATCTCCCACATTTCTTAATCCAAATCCGACAGAAACTGCATCGAAATTATTATCTGGGAAAGGTAATTCTAGAGCGTCTCCTAACATGAAGTTTATCTTAGTGCTAGAGCTATCCTTGCTACGCTTTTGGCGTTTTTCTGCTTCCTCTAACATTGGCCCACAATAATCTAAACCAATCACCTTACTAATTTGGGGTTTTTTTGACCACATTAGAGCCATGTCGCCAGTGCCAGTGCAGAGGTCTAGTACCTTAGCATTTTTCAGGTAAGGAATATTTACTGAAGCTGCTTCTACAGCTTGCTTTTTCCAAGTCTGATGTAAATTAAAAGTCATTAAACTATTCAGAAAATCGTATTTTTTAGCGATTCTCGTGAACATTTGATTAATAAACAAAGCTTTGTTTTCAATTTGCAGCACACTTACATTTTAGTAGCTTTTTTAAAATTATGGCAGTAATCTAGCATTAACATTCAGATCTCTGCTCTCAGCTTCACGATAAAATTGACTCCAATTTCGCTTAGATTCACCTATCTCTGCTTTTACGGGACTTGTCTTAAGTGGTTTTGAAGCTTTTAATTCTTTACTAATCTCCTTCTCTGAGCTAGATTTTAATAAGTCTAAATTTACATTTTTACGGTATCCTATATTTTCTTTTTGAAAGTTTTTTACATTTTCTTTTTCAAAAATAAATTTTCTATCGAGTAAAGAGTGATTAGCTGAATCTATATTAATAATGCTAGTTTTACCACTGCTGTAGCTGAAGACTGCAAGCTCAGTATAACTGATTAGTAAAAATATATAGAGTGTCCTCTGCATAAGTATTTCCTCGATCTTTAATTTAAATTTATTAAGCGATAAAAAGCTGTGCGTAAAAATGGTGAGACGCTGCGGTAGCGCTGTCTTCTAGCTTCTCTTTTTTCTTGCTGCTCTCTGTCTAGTTTATTTCTAAGCCTAATTTGTTCTTGCTCATCCCAGTTACGCTTTATTCTATTTTCGGGATATTTTTCTTTGAAATTTTCTTGTCTGAGATTGAGTTCTAATAATGCTATTCTCTCTTCTATATTTATTAATCTGCTGCTTAAATCTAAATCCTTAGAAATTTCACCGAATAAGGCGATTTCTAGCCTTTCTATGCGTAAGCTGATAGGGTCTCTGCTGAAATCTTGTCCCTGATAGAGTTTAGACTCTAGTTTGCTTAGGTTCCTGTCATCTAAATTTCTGAGACTATTATCTAAAGAGCTATTTACAGGCTGAGAGTAAATAGAAATAATGTAAATCACTACAGCTAGGCTAATCCAAAATAATTTCATTAACTTTATCTCCATTGTTTTTTTGTTTAATAATCTGAACTGTGAGTTTGTAGATATTCTTTTCAGTGCTGATGATTAGATCTAAATCACCTAATTCTTCATTTACTTTTAGTAGAAATATTTTTAAAAAGTCATCCTCGTCACTATTTAAAAGCTGTCTAAACTCTAAAGCTCTAGCGTTAGAGCAAATCACCTCTCCTTGAAATAGACTCCTAGTCTTAATCGTAACCAGACTTTTGGCTTCTAGAGCTATGGGTTTTAAATAAACTATTTTTGAATTAGTATCTATATTGAAATCTAGAATTGCTTCTTCGCTGCTCTTAATATCGAAGTTTAATAATTTATTCTCAGTCTTAACAAGTAACTCACCTTGAGCAGATCTTTTCAGAGCTTGAATTGCTAAAAGACTTTCTGTGATTTTAAAAACATGCATTAAAGCCTCGTCACTAAGCTCAAAATATTTAATTCTTTCTTTAGTGAGAGAGATTAATTTTAAACGCCCATGATTTATTTGGATTTTATATCTCTCACTGTCAGTGATTGCTTTAGGGTTTTCTAGTGTTTTTGCTGAATCGATTTTCCCCTCAGCTTTTTCATGATACAGAGGGTACTTCCCAAATAATTGATTAATATAATTAGTGCTTTCTATGCCATAGTGCTTAATGAAATCTTCTACTATACTCGCTTTTAGCTTATTCTCTTTAAAATGAGTTTCGTTTGAGAAAAGCTTAATATAATTATCTAGCCTAATTTGCTTTTCTTTCTGTACCTTAGCAATATATTTTTCTGCATTAAAAGCTTTTTCCAAGCTTGGGGCTTCTTTAAAAAATCCCTTTATTCTTAATAGATTTCTTTTAAATTGATTTGCTTTACTGATTTTTAAAGCTTTCTCATAGTAAGGATTTAGCTGTTTCTCTCTTTCGTTAAGTACCTCTAAAGCTTTTTCTTTGCGTTTTAAATCTAAATCTGGGTTTAATTTATCTAAAATGTAGTTTTTATCAGGTACGCGCCAAAGTACAGCTGCCTTTATTTCATAATTACATGGCTGATTCTTGACTAGGCTTGGATTCTGGCTGAAATGTTTAGTAATTTGCTTATGATCTTTTCTCTCTGAGTATTTTTCTTTAGAGCTGGAAAGTAATCCTAGATTTGCTTTTGCTGCAAAAGCTTCTTGGTTGAATAGATAAAGAAGAGACATTAATACAGCACAAAAACTTAGTAGATAGATAATAAGTTTTTCTTCGCCTTCTTTTTTTTGCATGAAAACTATAGTGTGAAAAATCCCCAAAAATTTTTAGGGGTCATTTTTCCTCAAATTTCGAAGATCATTAAATAATTTTTTTAAATTTAGTGAAGGCACTGAATCTTAGTGTAAAATGTTGAATGGACAGATGCCGGAGTGGTTGATCGGAGCGGTCTTGAAAACCGTCGTAGCGCAAGCTACCGAGGGTTCGAATCCCTCTCTGTCCGCCAGTACATAAATTAAAAGCCCCCTTAATACTATGGGGGCTTTTAATTTATATGGGGGGAGGAGAAAGCAATCCACTGGTAAAAAAACGATACTCAAATCGTTTTTTTACGTTCCTTCGGGGTGTGTACGGGGGCTTGTGAGTCTTTTCGTGAGATCATCCCCTGAACCCTCTCTGTTTAATTCTTTCTTTGTAAAGTCTCCCTGATTCTCAGGGAGACTTTACTTTATATGCAGCGGTCTCTTAAATACCCACCTAAACCATTTTATACTTTTTAAACAAATTAAAAGCCTCTTCCTGGCTTAGTGGTTGATTCGCTCGTTTGGCTGTCTCTAAAATTTTGTCTAGATCATAGTTCTCAGGGTTAAGTTCGTTTACTTGTGCAAATAATAAAAGATTTCCTTTGCCGCTTTGCGGACCTAATTGTACTATGTAGCGTGGTCTTATATTTAAAAGTTTTTCATAATTGAGTGCTATGTAAAGAGAATCAGGATCCTGCTTCTGTGATGCTTTATATATAGCTGCTGCATGCGTGCCAGAGGTGATGGCACGAGAATCTTCACCTAGACCAGGGTATTGATTTGGAATTTCTCTGCCACTGGCTTTACTGAGTTTTTCTGTGTAAGGTACTAGGCTTTTTATGTTGTGTGGATTTAGTCCTAATTTGGCAAGATGCAGTTCAAAAGTAAGGCGGTCTGTATTCCCACATCGCTCTCCTATACCTAATCCTGTCACATCTATTTGATCTGCTCCATTTTTAATTGCTTCCAGTGAATTTGCTACTGCGGATTGTAGATCATTGTGTCCATGGAAATCTATACCCACATTTTTAAAACCATTTATATTTAATAAATTTCTGGTCCATTTTACTGCTTCCCCCACCTCTAGGTGATTGAATCTACCAGTAGTATCTCCAATGAAAACTCTGTCGCCACCGTTATATAAATGAGTTAAAAATATTTTGGCGATAAATTCTGGATCTTCGTGTATGCCTTGTATGCAATTTTCAATAGCTAAACTTGCTTTCAAGCCATTTGAACTAGCTTCTTTTGTATGTTTTTCGATAGCTGTTAATATATCATTTATATCCCATTTTTCAGCTAAAATTCTTTTGGTATCA
>DAISHM010000102.1:0-5733 GCA_036822535.1 Candidatus Caenarcanales bacterium | reverse complement strand
ATCATCTTTAAGAAAAATACCTAGTGAACTTAATTTATTATCATCCCAATATTTTCTATAAATACTTTGAGGCATTATTAGTAATCCCTGATCTGAACTGTAATCGCTAAAAATACCGATAATAGTAAAAATATAAAGCCCTCTATCGGTCTGGAGTTTAACTTTATCACCACATTTCACTTTATGCTTATGAGCGTATGGTGCAGAAGCTAAAATACCATAACCTGCATCAAATTTAGTCCATACGTCATCAATAGACTCTTTGAAATTAAAAGAATTTTTTACTATAGGTAGAGAATTTATACTAGCGACTCTCTGAGAGCCGTTTTCACTAATTATATCTCTTATATGATATTCGCTAATTCCAGCTAGTTTCTCCTGCTGGAACTTTTTAGTAAAGCTCACCACTTTATCATTTAGGGAAATATTATTACGGTGTGAAATCTGCTTAGGGGCTGCGATATAAATATCTGCAAATAGTGAGGCTGAAAGCCAATCATCTACGGTGTTTCTAAAACTACTGATCGCTATATCTAGGGAGAGATATAAAGAGATTGCTACAGTTAAAGCTGAGATAGCGACTGCGTTACGGCTTAAATTCTTCTTTAAACTTCTGAGCGATATTAGCGAAGCTAGACCAAATATGCGTTTATAAACTGGCTGTAAAATAAGATCACTATGATAAGTTAGGTAAGGAACAAAGCAGCTAAAGCCAATTACCATGGAGAATAGACCTAGAAAAGCCATCGCAATATTTTTATCGAAAATAACAAATATCAATAAAGAAAAACTAATTAATGCTAGACCAGAGTAATTTAGTAAAGGTAAATATTTTTTTACTGATTCTTCTAGTTCTATATTCTTTAAGACTTTAGTGACTGGGCTTTGACTAGCTTCATAGGCTGGTACTAAAGCCGAAGCTAGTCCAGCAAATATACCAATAAAGGCGGCTTTTATAAGAATTATATTACTAAGGTTAATTTGACTTACTTGGGTTACAAAATATAAATCATTAATGGTACGTACTATAAAACCTAGAATAATATTAGCTAAACAGTAACCCAAGCCAATCCCTATCAGCGAGCCGATTACTGCAAATAAAAGAGATTCAAAGATAATTAAAGAAAATATTTCTTTTTGATTAATTCCTAAAGCTCTTAAAAAACCAAATATTTTTCTTCGCTGTATTACAGCAAAAGTCATAGTATTATAAATTAGAAAAATTCCTACTAACATTGCAAGTAAGCTTAATGCACTGAGATTTGCGTTAAAGGATTTAGTCATCATCTCTTTGGAAGCATTGCGCTCAGAAGATTTGATTAAGACTAGAGCTGGGTCTATCGCATAAAGAATATTACTAAGTTCAGTTTCATCTTCTGGATTTAAAATTAAATCAATGCGACTTACGTAGTTTTGCATGTTTAAGAGTTCTTGAGCTGTAGAAATATCCATAAACAATAGATTGTCTAAGGAGCTGCTCGCAGGAGCATCATCAGAATCAATGATTCCATATAACTTAAGAGGATAATTACTATCAGTCCTTTTTATAATCAAAGGATCTCCAGGTAAAATTTTAAAGAGTTCAGTAGTATGCTTAGTTGTGAAAAAGCCTTCTAGATTATTAATGAATGCATCTGGGTTGTACTGTTTTCTGGAATTAAATTCTTTAAATAGATCTCTAAAACTCACATCGCTAAAAGGATCTATGCCTATGATTTTTAAGAGCTGTTCATTTTTAGTGACGAAACCCTCTATTACTGGAGTTACCGTGAGTTTATATTTATTTTCTAAGTCTACGACTAATTCCTCATTTATCTTAGAAGAATTATTAATAATATGGTGACTGGCTTTACCATTAATGATTTCAGTGGAAATCTGAAAAGATTTTTTTGCGGATTCTATCGCTAAATCTGTAGCCGTAATAATAGCTACAGATAAAACTATCCCTGTAATTAAAGAGGCGAATTGCCAAATATTTTTAGTTAAAAACCTAATACTAGATAGATACAGTGATTTACTTAGCAAAATTTACCTCTTTTAAATATGCTCTAAAGAAATAAAATGCTTATGCTCTAGATAAAGCACTCGGTCAGCATATTTTTTTAGATTATGATCGTGACTTACTAAAATAGTAGTGGGTTTGTACTCTTCTCTCAGAGTCTGGATTAGGTTCATGACTATCTCTGCGGTTTCTTCATCTAGATTACCAGTCGGTTCATCAGCTAGCAGGTAAGCTGGTCTGTGAGCTAATGCTCTTACGGGCGCTACTCGCTGCGGCTCGCCACCCGAGAGTTTTTCTGGGAAGTCTTTAAGCCTATTAATTAAACCTACTGTTTTTAGCATAGTTTTTACAAATTCGGCATTCTCAGCAGTGTTCATGCCATTTAACTCTAAAGGTAAAAGTATGTTTTCTTCTACAGTTAAGGTAGGGATTAGATTATAGCTTTGGAAAATTAAACCAATATTCTTTCTTCTAAATAAAGTTCTTGCGTTTTCATTACTCTGAGACAGATCTACATCTCCTACTATTAAAGTACCTGTATCAACTGTATCTATGCCACTGACTAGGTTTAAAAAAGTAGATTTTCCAGAACCGCTAGCTCCAAAAATAATAGTGAAACTACCAGTGTCTATGCGAACATTCATGTGACTGAAAATAAGATGAGATCTCTCATCAGCTTCATAGAAGGATTTAGATATATTCTCTGCAATTATCAAAACATATATTATTTTCTCACATATTTAGGGATTCTTTTGATTTATCGTAGAGTTTTATTAAACAAGTGCTAATAAAAGCTGCTACAAATGCGATTAAAACGTCATCAATTGAAGAATTTAATGATGAGCAATAACGCCAAAATAGCGAACTTATCAGACTGATACTTAAGATAAAAATAATTTTCTTGGCGTTCAGCTCTATTTTTAAAAGCCTAATTATAATTAATGGTACGAATATTGCTCCTAGACTAGACCAACCAATCATTGTTAGATTAAATACATTACGATTACCATTTAAAGCAAGGATAGTTACAGTGCTAAGTACTCCTAGAGTTACTAATTTATTGGCTACATAGTTATCTTTTAATTTAGTGAAAATATCTTGAGTTAGGCATGAAGTGCAGGCTAGGACTTGAGAATCTGCGGTAGAGATGGTGGATGAAAAAATTCCAGCTAAGACTAGACCTACTAAAATTTTAGGTAATAGGCTTAAACTTAATTCAGGTAAGGCTTGCTCTGGATCTCCACTTATTAATTCTGGGAGAATCGCTCTAGAACTTAGAGATACTAAAAACATCGCTACACAAAAACTTATGTAATATGAAAAATACACCCACTCTGCTTCCTTTAAATCTTGAACTTTTTTAATAAGCATGGCTCTCACAATTACATGTGGCTGACCGAGTAGTGCAAGACCATTTGCGAGGCGGGAAATAAAAAATAAGATGAAACCATATTCTAGATTTTTAGGTAATGGGTTTAGCAAATTAGGGTCTATTGCTTTTAATTTATGAATAAGACCAGTGAAACCATTACATTCAGTGATTCCTAGATAGGCTAGTAATAACATGGCGATTAGCATAATTACTGATTGTGCTGTGTCTGTCCATACGTCAGCCCTGATGCCACCAAAAAGACAGTAGAGGGCAATAATGAAAGCACCTATTAAAATATTTATTTCTGGACTTAAATTTAGTAAGCTTTCTAATGCTTTTGCATTTGCGTTTAATTGTGCAGATGCATAAAGAGTCATAAAGATTAGTACTAGAGAGGATAAAACAAAGAGTAATTTCCTTGAAATTAATTTCCCAGATTTATCACTAGCTGCAAACGCTGTGATAGTCATGCATTCTGTTTTCTCAGATTCTTCTCTTATTTTTTTATAAAATAATTTCCAGATTAACCAATCACCTAATATCCAGCCTAAGAGTAACCAAATACTAGATAAGCCATTTACGTAGGTATAGCCCACCATACCAATAAACATGAAGCCACTAATTTTACTAGAAGCTGCTGATAATGCCATTGGTACTGGCCCTATGTCCCTGCCAGCAAGTAAATAATCTTGAGTACTAGATTTACTTTTTCTGATGGCTGCAAAGCCTACTAGGCTAATTAAAATTAAACAGCTGATGAAACTAAGTAAAATTTACATAGAGAACTGCTATTTTAACTGATTATTAAATCTTTTTTGTTTTAATCATTTCGGAGTGTGTTAGGCGTGGAAATAAATAATTTGGGCGTTAGTCTTACTAACGTTCCTTCAGGGCATGATTATTTATTAAATGAAATGGAGCTAGAAGATTTAGGTCTTCTAGAGCTCGCTGCTTTAAATCCAGATGAGGCGGAAATTAATTTTATAGAAGAAGAGCCTTTATTAGAGCTGCCTGTAGAATCTATAAGTGATTTAAATATTAATTTAATAGATTCTGATTTATTAGATAATCAAATCTCCACAGATGATGCTCTAGACGCTCTTACTGAGACGCTTATCCTAAAAGATGAGTCGCACTTATCTTCTAGTTCAGAGATAGAGCTAGATTTACAAAAACAAAAATTTTTTATAGATCATAAACAAGTAATTTCTTTACTAGATGAGGAGAATAGAGAGAAGTTAAATGAATATGTTAGTGATATTGATAATTTAACTAGAGAAGATTTAAAGTTTAGTGAGCTTTTCTTAAGCCTTATTCAAAATGAAGATTATGAGCGTATAGAAATTTTAGACAAAGCAAGGGAGCTTAATCTAACAGTAGCTACGGAGGAGAGTGTTTTAAATCTTTTAGAAAATAAAGCTCTTTCTAATGAATTTATTGATACTTATTTAAATATTGCAGCAGCCTCTTCTGCCTCTGATCCTAAACTTAAGTATTTAGAGCTAAATAAATTTGAAATCTCAGCTCTAGATGAAAATACTCAAAAGCTTCTCTTGGATTAAGTTAGCGATACTAGTGGTCAATTAGAAAATGATTTACTTTTCGCTAATTCATTTAAGCAATTTACTGATTTAGGAGATACTAAAAAAATAGATTCATTAAATCGTGCTAAGTTACTTAATTTAACTGCTGCTCAAGAAGAGCAGTTTATTAGCTTCCTCTGGAAAGATTCATCTCTAGCTGATACTTATCTATCTTTAGTTAATCAGAATGCAACCCAGGATAAATTAGATTTTCTTAGTGAAAATGGTGACTCTATACTATCCGTTTATAGTGCAGTTAGGCAGAAGGTTTATGAGAGGTTGGTTGATGCTAATGATTTAACTAAGCAAGATGCCTTATTTGCTGAGTCAATACTTTTATTTTCAAAAGGGTTAGATACTTTTAGATTAGAGCTTATAGATAGGGGAGTGTCTTTGAATCTCACTGCTGAAGCGGAGCTTGCTGTTATTAATGGCGTAAATGATTTAAAGCTTTCAGATAAAGTTTTGGATCCTTACCTAAGCATTTTAGAGATGGGGGATTCTGAAAAAATCAAATTCTTTGAGGAGAATAAATATTCTATATCTGATTTAGATGAAGTAAACCAAGATAGGATGATTCGTTATATCAGGGATAGACGTAATCTTGCCTTTAATGATGTAGATTTTGCTCAATCTTTGCTTTACCATTTAGGAAATAATGATACTCAGCGTATAGAGCTTTTAGATACAGCTAGAGCTTTAAATCTTAATTCAGATCAAGAATAGAAAATTATTTCTAATGTAGACGATGCTTGAATCTCTGCTAATTTTATTAA
>DAISHM010000101.1:0-5762 GCA_036822535.1 Candidatus Caenarcanales bacterium | reverse complement strand
ATAATGAGCGTGCTTAAAGGATTAAACTTATTCAGAGAGTGTAAGCTGACTAATGCAGCAGTTGCTTTATTTATAAAAGAAGATAGAGCCTTACCTGAATATACGCAATTACACCTTAAAATGTCGAGATTTAAGGGGAATGATAAAAATGAGTTTATCGACTCTAAAATGTTTTATGGTAATGCTTTTGCTATTTATAAGCAAGCTCAGGGTTTTCTAATCCAACATTTACCGATAGCTGGAAAGTTCATCCCTGGAGTCTTTGAGCGATTAGATGAGCCACTTTATCCGATGTCAGCTTTAAGAGAAGCTATCGCAAATGCTATATGCCATAGAGAGTATGAGCAAGGGGGCGGAAATGTCTCTATTGCAATTTATGATAATAGGCTGGAGATAAGCTCTAGTGGTGGCTTACATTTCGGACTTACCGCCGAAGATTTATTTAAAGAACATGAGTCTAAGTCTTGGAATCCGCTTATTTCTTCTGTTTTCTATAAACGAGGTCTTATAGAGACTTGGGGTAGAGGTACATTAATCATTAAAGAGCAGATAGAACAGGCTGGGCTAGTGAGTCCTAGTTATACAATTACGAATAATTCTGTGATATTAGTCTTTTCTCCTGAAAGGCAGGTACATTCTGGGTTTGTGTCAGTTAATTTAGATGCAAGGCAGCAATATATCGCAAATATATTCTTTCATAATCCTAATCAGACATATTCTTTAAAAGATTTATATACTTTAGTTTCTCAAAAAATAGATATAAATAAACGTTCATTTAAAGCAGAGTTGCAGAATCTGAAAAATCTTAAACTAATTTCTACAGAAGGACGAGGAGCTGGTGCTAGATGGGGTTTGAATAAGAAATTATAAATCAAATTATTTTGATTATGTCCAATTATGTCCCATTCCATGTCCAATTATGTCCCATTCCATGTCCAATTATGTCCAATTCCATGTCCAATTATTTACTGAGGTGAAAAAAGACCTAAATTAATCATGCAAAACCCATCCCCAGCCTATAATGAAAAACTTCTTTCCCAAATCCCAGCTTTAAAGCAGCTAATCAATTTAGGTTACACCTACTTAAGTCCTAAACAGGCTTTAGAGGAGAGATATAATAAAAACTCTAATATTCTTTTAGAAAAGATTCTCACAGAGCAGCTTCGTAAAATTAATAGAATTCATTATCGTTCTGAGGAATATCTTTTTAGTGAAGAGAATATACAGGCTGCGATTCAGAAAATAAAAAATCCTGTCTATGACGGGCTTTTAAAAACTAGTGAAAATATTTATGATTTACTTACTTTAGGTACATCTCTAGAACAGGCTTTAGAGGGTAATCTAAAGAGTTTTCCCTTTAAATATATTGATTTTAATGATTTTGAAAATAATGTTTTCCATGTCACCGCTGAATTTTCTTTAGAGTGTAGATTAGCTGCTGAGACTAGAAGAGCGGATATAGTTATTTTCATAAATGGTATTCCCTTAGTCGTAATTGAGTGTAAAAAACCTAGTGTCGATCTTCAGGAGGCTATCTATCAGCTGATTTCATACCAAAAAGATGAGAATATTCCTAAATTATTCACTTATGCACAGATTTTAATCGCAGTGAATAGTCAGGCAGCTAAATATGCTACTACTGCCTCTAAGTTTGAGTATTGGGCGATCTGGCGAGAGCAGCAAGAAAACCCCTTACTGACTAAGTCTGTGCATGATAAATTATCTAGTGCAGAAAAAGAAATGCTATTTCAGGGTGCCTTTAGTAAAGCTCGTAGGCATTTTAATATTTTAGATCAGGCTTGAGAGCGTGCCATTACTGAGCAGGATAGATTAATTTTTAGTCTATGTGAGCGAAAAAGGCTTTTAGATTTAGTTTTTAACTATATAGTCTATGATTCAGGTAATAAAAAAATAGCGAGATATCAGCAATATTTCGTTATTAAAGCCACTATCGAAAGAATTCTTGCTAAATCTAATTCTGGATTAGCACATCATGGTGGCATGATTTGGCATACTCAAGGCTCTGGGAAGTCTTTAACTATGGTAATGCTAGTAAGGTCTATTCTGATGTCTAAGGAATTAAAAAACCCTAGAATCCTTTTAGTGACAGATAGATTAGATTTAGATAAACAGTTAGCCAATACTTTTAAAGCTTGTGGTTTAACTTTAGCCCGTGCTAGTTCTGGGCGTAATTTATTAGAGCATCTGAAAAAGCAGTCTGTGATTATTAGTACTGTGATTAATAAATTTGATAAAGCTATGAACTCTGATACTTACACTGATGAATCTTCAGAAATATTTGTTTTAGTAGATGAAAGTCATAGAACGAATTTCGGTAATTTCGCTGCTAGTATGCGTAAGATATTACCTAATGCTTGTTATCTAGGATTTACAGGAACCCCTTTACTGAAAGAAGAAAAGAATAATTTCCGTCGCTTTGGTGATTTAATAGAGCCGCATTATTCTATTAGACAAGCAGTAGAAGATAAGGCGGTAGTGCCGCTGCTCTACGAGGCTCGTTTAGTAGATATTCGTCAAAATCAGACTGCTATTGATTTATGGTTTGAAAGGCATACCGAAGGTCTATCACAGCAGGAGAAAGCAGATTTAAAGAAGAAATATGCGAAGGCGAAAATGCTTCAGAAAACTGATCAAGTAGTTTACACTATAGCCTTTGATATTAGTGAGCATTTTAGAAAAAACTGGCAGGGAACAGGTTTTAAAGCTCAATTGGTAGCACCTAATAAAAAGACGGCGATTAAGTATCATAATTATCTAAATGAGATAGCTTTAGTAAGCTCTCAGGTAGTGATTTCTCCACCTGAAGATAAAGAAGGTGAGGCTGATGAAGAGAGTGAAGCTGCTGAGGTAAATAGGTTCTGGAAATCAATGATGGATAAATATGGTACAGAAAAGCAGTATGCTGAATCTGTAATTAATGAATTTCAGAATGGTGATGAATTAGAGATTTTAATAGTAGTAGACAAATTACTGACTGGTTTTGATGCCCCACGAAATACTATTCTCTATCTATGTCGTATTCTTAAAGAACATACTCTCTTACAGGCTATCGCAAGGGTAAATAGGCTTTGTGAAAAGAAAGAATACGGTTTCATCATAGACTATGCTGGTGTAGGTGATGAACTCGGTAAGGCTTTTAATATTTATGATTCGCTTTCTAATTATGATGCAGCTGATATAGAGGGGGCTTTTAATTCTATAGATTTAGAAATTAGCCGTTTGCCACAGTTACACTCTAATCTATATGATCATTTTAAGGATATTCCTAATAAATTAGATGAAGAAGCTTATGAGCAGAGGCTTGCAAATGAGGAAATTAGGGAGGCTTTTTATGACTCACTGAGTGAATTCAGTAAAGCTTTAAAAATTGCTTTATCGTCAGAGACCTTTATTAGAGAAGAGACTAGAGAGAAAATTAATTTATATAAAGAGAGTTTAAAAAGATTTTTTAACCTAAAAGAGGCTTTGAAAATTCGCTATGCAGAAGGTATAGATTATAAAAAAAACGATAAGAAAATAGAAAAGCTCATGAATACTCATATCTATGCAGGTGAGGTTATTCCTTTACATACTAAGCCTTTAGATATATTTGATGAAAAATCTTTTAAGGAGATCGAATCAGCTACTGGTTTTTATGAAAAGAAAACTTTAGCTGCTAGAGCCGATATGATTACGTCAGCGATGAAAAAAGAGATTTTAGAGAAACTTTTAGATACAGATCCAGAGTTTTATAAAAAGTTTTCAGAGCGAATACAGGCTGCTATAGATGATTTCAGAGCGAAAAGAATTTCTGATTTAGAGTATCTAAAAGAAGCTGCTGATATTAGAAATTCTTTAGTCAGTAAAAAGCGAGATGATGTCCCAGAGATAATTTCATCTAAGCCTGAAGCAGCAGCCTACTATGCTACCGTAAGACCTTTTTATGAAAGGTATAAAGAAGTCTTTTTAGGTTCTCTTGATGATTTAGCTTTAATGACAGCTTTAGAGATGCTCAGAATCTTAGATTTAGAACAGAAAGTAGATTTTTGGAATGATGAAAATGCTAAAAAGAGATTAGAGAATTTACTAGATGATTTTTTCTTTGATGAAATTAAAGCGAAGCATGGTTTAAAACTAGAATTAGATGATATAGATGAGCTTATAGAAAGATTAATTCAGATAGCTAAGTCTAGGAGAGCTTCTCTGTGAATGATTCACTGAAAGAATCTAATATATTATTTACTTTAAAGTATTCTAAACGCAAGACTTTAAGCATAGCAGTACTACCTGATTTAAGTGTACTGGTCACTGCTCCACATAATATGGATTTAGCTTCTATTCAGAAAAAAGTCGAAGATAAGCGAGCTTGGATTAATAAGCAGTTAAAGACTTTTAAAAATACTCAGCAGATAATCCCTGAAAGAAAATATATCAGTGGTGAATCATATCCATTCCTAGGAAAGCTTTATAGGCTTAAGTTACATAAGCTAGATACTATAGACAGTGACTCTCGGCGAAGATTAATAAAAAATAGAACAGAGTTTCATATATATTCAGATGATTTATCTGTAGAAGCAGTGAAAGCTATTCTAGAAGCTTGGTATATGAAGCAGGCTGAAAAACATTTTTCTTGCTTATTAAATACAGCTTTTAAGAAGTTTCTTAGACATTATAAAAATTCATTAATAGAATTTCACGCTGGATTATCTGCTAGAGAAGCAGGGCTGGTCTCCTTGAAATCTATAGTATTTCCTAAGCTGAGAATTAAAAAAATGAAGACTCGCTGGGGATCTCTATCTAAACAGGGTTTACTTAGTTTAAATCTAGAATTGATAAAATTAGATTTGGAGTTTATTGAATATGTAATATTTCATGAACTTTGCCATTTAGTTTACTTCGATCATAGTAAAGAATTTTTTGCACTTTTATATAAGATCTTGCCTGATGCTGACTCGGTAAAGTATAGACTAGATAAGCTTGGAAGTCATCTGCATTAATCACCTTGAAAATTGCAAGTTTGAGTTTCAATTTTCAAGGTATAATTATATTAGGATTTTTATAAAACACCCTTGAAAAGTGGAATTACTAAGACTAACTGATCATAAACACCTAAAGAATCTTTTTAAAAGCTTCAATTGTGTAGCTATTTTAGGTCCTCGTCAATGTGGTAAAACCACTCTAGCTCGTCAATTCTCAAAAAATATTAAAAATCATACCTTTTTAGATTTAGAAGATCCTAGTGATTTGGCGAAATTAGCCAATCCTATGCTGTTTATCAGTTCTTTAGAAGGTTATTTGATTATTGATGAGATACAAAGACAGCCAGACTTATTTCCAGTTCTTAGAGTGATATTAGATAAAAAACCACTTAAATTGAAAATTTTAATTCTAGGCAGTGCTTCAAGAGATTTGATTAGACAGAGTTCTGAGACTTTAGCCGGGCGTATCGCTTACTTAGAGTTAAATGGTTTAGGTTTAAAATATTTTTCTAAAGATTCTATTCGTAAACACTGGCTTCGTGGTCAATTTCCTAGTTCGTTTTTAGCTAAGTCTGAATTAAACTCTGTTAATTGGCGTAAACAGTATATTAGAACCTTTTTAGAAACTGATATTCCAAATTTAGGAATTAATATTCCTCCTCGTACTTTAAGGCAGTTTTGGACTATGTTAGCTCATTTACATGGGCAGACTTTCAATGCAAGTGAGCTGGCTTGTAATTTCGGAGTCTCTCATACTACGATTAAAAAATATACTGATATTTT
>DAISHM010000100.1:0-5847 GCA_036822535.1 Candidatus Caenarcanales bacterium | reverse complement strand
AAATACATAGTTTATTCTGGAGATAAAACACAGAGCCGTAGCCGAGCTTTTATCATGAATTATGGTGAAATTCTAAAAAGCTTTGAACAATAATATTAGATCTCTAATACAGCCTAAAATTAGTACCTAAATATTTTTCTTTAACTTCTTCGTCCTGAGCGATCAGTGTAGAGTATCCTTCTTTTATAATCTCGCCATTATAAATAATATAAGCACGATCAGTAATGTTTTAAGTCGCATTAGGATTATGATCTGTAATTAATAATCCAATATTTTTCTTTTTACATAGATCCCTAATAATTTCTTGTATGTCTAAAATCGCGACTGGATCTATACCAGTAAAAGGTTCATCTAATAAAATAAATTTAGGATCTAGCGCTAAAGCACGTGCTATCTCTAGCCTTCTTCTTTCTCCGCCTGAAAGGCTGATGGCTAAAGACTCTCGCAGATGGTAAATCCCAAATTCTTCTAAGAGGTATTCACTTTTATGCAATATCTCTTTCTCGTTAAGATTCATTAATTCTAAAACCAGCCTGAGATTATCTTTTACGCTAAGCTGTCTAAAAGCGCTAGGTTCTTGAGTCAGGTATGAAATACCGAGCCTCGCTCTTTCATGAATTTTCAATTTAGTAATATCGGTCTCAGCGAGCATGACTGAGCCTTCGTCTGGCTTTACTAATCCTACAGCTATATCAAAGCAAGTGGTTTTTCCTGCACCATTTGGCCCGAGCAGTGCTACAGCTTCTCCTTGCTTAACAAAAAAACTTACCGAGTTCACAACCTTTCGCTGATTGTAAGACTTGATAAGTTTTTTAGTGACTAAAACTGAGTCCGTAATTTTAAATAAAACCCTTAGAAACTTTTAGAAAAAGTATTCTTTTCTTTCTCTTTATCTCTAGATGGAGCAGGTGAAGTTCTAGGCTTACCAGCTAAAGATAGCTTTCTTTTCGCTTCCATTTTTTTACGCTTTTTCATTTGGCGCTTATTTTCGTGATGCTTACGTTTCTTAACCTCAAGGATAATGCCAGCTTTAATTACTTCTCTCTTAAAGCGTCTTAATGCAGCTTCAATCGATTCTCCCTCATGTATTTTTACTTCAGCCAAATTTACTCCTTAAATGTATATATGAAAACGACAAAGTGCTATTGTAACATTTCACATATTATTTTTCTAGTTCTTCTTAATATCTCTAAAAGTTAATCTAGATAGACAATATTCATTATGCCCATTTAGGGTTTAAAATAGGTTATGGCTATGCTTATAAAAAAATCTAATTTAGTAGATAAACTCAGTTTAGAGACAGTTAATCAAACTTATAACTTTTATTCTTTAGAGAAATTAGAAGAAGAGACCTCTAAAAGTCTGAAAAATATTCCTTTCAGTCTGAAAATTATTTTAGAATCCATGCTGCGTAACCTAGATGAAAAAAGAGTTCGCAGTGCTGATATTAACGCACTTCTAGCTTATAATCCCAAAAATGTAATCTCTGACGAGGTTCCATTTAGTCCAGCTAGAGTAGTATTACAGGACTTTACGGGTGTGCCTCTCTTCGTAGATTTAGCTGCGATGCGTGATGCTGCTAAAAAAGCTGGGCTTAATCCTGAAAAAATAAATCCCTTAGTACCTTTAGATTTGGTTATCGATCATTCGATTCAAGTAGATGCCTTTGGTACGGCTGATGCCGCAGAGACTAATCAAAATTTAGAGTTTGAGAGAAATTATGATAGATTCCAGTTCTTGAAATGGGCTCAAAAAGCTTTTAACCAAACGAGAATAGTACCTCCAGGCTTCGGTATTATACACCAAGTTAATATGGAGTATTTAGCTAAAGTCGTTCTAGAGAAGGATAATGAATTGTTTTTCGATACTTTAGTGGGTACTGATTCTCATACTACAATGATCGGCGGCTTAGGTATTTTTGGATTCGGTGTAGGGGGCTTAGAAGCAGAAGCTGCTATGCTTGGCCAGCCAGTTACTATGCCTGCTCCAGAAGTTATTGGTATTAAACTTACGGGGAAACTCTCTCCAGTAGTAACTGCTACAGATTTAGCACTTTATGTTACTGAGTTTTTAAGGAAAATAGGCGTGATAGGTAAGCTAGTAGAGTTTTATGGAGATGGCTGTAAATCACTTACTTTAGAGGAAAGGGCGACCGTGTCTAATATGGCTCCAGAGTATGGTGCTACAGTAGGTCTTTTCCCTGTTGATGAAGAAGTTTTAGCTTATCTGAAACGTACTGGTAGAGCCGCTGAGGATCTAGAGAAAGTAGAGAAATATTTTAAAGCTCAGAAAATGTGGGGTACGGATAGAGATAAAGATACTTTTACTGCTAACTATGAAATTAATTTAGCTGAAATTCAAGCTAGTGTAGCTGGACCGAGAAGACCACAGGATAGAATTAATTTCTCAGAATTAAAAGCACAATTCGCAAATGCTTTACGTAGAGGTACTGATGAGCACGGCTTTGGACTGAAAGATGCTGATCCCGCTAATCATGGAGATATTTTAATTGCTGCGATTACCAGCTGTACTAATACTAGTAACCCTGCTGTAATTATTGCCGCGGGATTAGTGGCTAAGAAAGCAGTGGAGAAAGGGCTTTCTGTAAATCCTAAAGTTAAAACCAGTTTAGCACCAGGTTCTCAAGCAGTAAGAGAGTACTTAGAGAAAGCAGATCTATTAGCTCCATTAGAGAAATTAGGTTTTAATATAGTAGGCTATGGCTGTACGACTTGTATCGGAAATTCTGGTCCTCTTAGTGATGCTGCGATGCAGGCAGTAACTGCTAATCCAGAAAAGATTTTCGCAAGTGTTTTATCTGGTAATCGTAATTTTGATGGTAGAATCAGTCCGCAGATTAAGGCTAATTTCTTAATGTCACCGCCTTTAGTCGTAGCAATGGCGATCAAAGGTAATGTAAATTTCGATCCAGAAAATGATTATTTACAGAATGAAGTTAAATTAAAAGATATTTGGCCTAGTAAAGATGAAGTCAGGGCTATTATCGAAAAAGTTATGAGTCCAGAGATTTATCAAGATATTTACTCTAAGGTCTCAGAGGGTACTTCGCAGTGGAATTCAATTAAGGCTGATACTAGCTCTCAGTATACATGGGATGAAGCTAATACTTATATTCAGAATCCACCTTTCTTTACTGAGTTTCAAGCTACAGCAGCTGCAATTAAGCCTATAGAGAAAGCTAGGGTTTTATTAAGCTTAGGTGACTCTATTACTACAGATCATATTTCACCAGCAGGTTCTATCGCTAAAGACTCTGCAGCAGCTAAATACTTAAACGCTGCTGGGGTAGAGAATAAGGACTTCAATAGTTATGGCTCTCGCCGTGGTAACGATAGAGTAATGACTAGAGGTACTTTTGCGAATATTAGGCTTGCGAATCTTTTAGTACCGAATAGCTCAGGTCCAGTTACTAAGTTCTTTTCAGACGAGGTAGATTTTAATTCTGCTGAGCAAATGTCTGTTTTTGATGCTTCATTGAAATATAAAGAGGCTGGGGTTCCTTGTTTGGTTTTTGCAGGGAAACTCTTTGGTAACGGTAGTTCTAGGGATTGGGCTGCTAAAGGGCAGATGCTTTTAGGAGTGAAAGCTGTTATCGCAGAATCTTTCGAGAGAATACATCGCAGTAATCTAATTGGCATGGGTATACTGCCAGTAGAAGTTACGGGTAAGGTCCTGAAAGAGACTGGTCTAGATGGTTCTGAAGAGTTTAGTATAGAGGGCTTGAGTGAGGATATAATCCCTAACCAAGAAATTACTATAGTCGCTAAAAAGAAATCTCAGGAGACTGTCTCTATTAAAGCCAAAATCCTTTTACAGACACCGATTGAAATTGAATATTATAGACATGGTGGAATATTACAATACACGCTGAGACAGCTAATGCGAGAAAACTCAGCTCAAGTTGTATAATTCTTATTATGTTGAATCAAAGCTTTTTTGTTTATGTTTTGGCCTTTAGTACTTTTCTGTATTCTGCATTAAGCTTACCAGTACTCGCTTTAAAGGATTACAGTAATTCATCGAGTATTAAGATAGATCATAGTTTAATCGAGGAGCCAGCTTTAGATAAGGAGCTTTCTTTAGTAGAGGAGAAGCGAATTAAGCTTAAAGAAAATGAACAGGATGCTTTTCAGTTCATTAATGCTAATACAGAAGAGCTTAGACCAGATTTAGAGACAGAAGAATTTTTTACTCATAGTGAAAAAGAACAGTTATTAGAATTATGGCGTGCTACTTTACTGCGGAATCGCAGTATTCAATTTATACTTAAGTCTCTGTCAGCTGATCCTAAGAATGTGACTGCTAATAATAATGTTATGCAGGCTCTTACTAGGGCGATGTTCGTGCCATTTTATGCTGTCTCCGCGGTAGCTGATAATACTCTAGTTACAGGTGGTTCATTATTAGGAGCTAGAGTAATAGGTGATGTAGTTGATAAGAATAATAAAGAGCGTGCTGTAGATCAGCAAATTACTCGTACTGATATGGTGGTAATGTTTATGTTAGTAGATGAGGTCGCTGAGAGACTTAGACAGTCGTATTATCGCTATAAAGATACTAAAATTAAGCGAGCCTTTTTAGATGAAGATCTTGAAGCCTCTGCTTATGATTTATCTGAAGCTTTAGATACTGCCCCAGATAATGGTGTCAGTGAGCAGGTTTTCCTCGCTAGGATGATTAATAATGAACTGCAAAGACAGTTGCGTATTTTAGATTTAGACTATCGCTCTAATCGCAGGAACCTTATCGAGCTTGCTGGGGAGCAAGCTGTAGCTAATATAGATCCGATGATAGATATGGAGATTCGTGAGATTTACAATCTCTAAAATCACAGATTTTAGAGATTGGCTCACAATTTGTAGAATTGGCACTGAGTTATTTTTTCTTAGATTCAGTGTTTTCTTTACCATTTTGAATTTGAAGATTAAGGAGATTTAGATTAAACTGGCTTTTTCTCTCAGCATCTTTCTCAAATTCTTGTCTAAGAAATTCCTTTGCATCTATTGGTAGACCTTTGAAAGGATCAGAGTCTTTAATGAATTTAGTGACAGGATCTTCTGTAAGTGGTGGAGGTAAAATGGAACTGAAGTCTGTTTTTCTTAGTCCTAGCGCCTCTGCTGCACTAGGTTTCTCTGGGGTTAATAAATCGCTTGGGAATTTTGTTTCTATCTCTTTACCTTTAAGAGGGATGACTCTAGTCTGTGGAGCGGGTTCTGTAAGTTCATTGGGGTTAATAGGTTTGCTATTTTGTTCGCTTAAATACACGCCACCTGTAAATGCTGCTGTACCTAAGCCGAGTGCTGCCATAGGAGCTGCTATCTTTTGAATTAATGTAGGTGGTTTGCGGTTCATGCTACTCTCTCTTACTGAACTATTCGCAGGCTTTTCTGTGAATGCCGCTGGAATGTGTTTTTCTGGCACTTTATATTTGTCCATTAAAGCTTCCTTTATAGATGCTTTGGCTTCTGTAATTTTCTTCTGATCTATATCTGATTCAGGGAGGGAGGCTATTTGAGAAGATTGCTTGAAAATCACTTGACTTAATAAAACTCGACTATCTTCTCGCGGATTATCTAGGCTAATATTTTCAGAATTTGTATTAGGACTTAGACGATGATTATTTGAGGAAAGTTTATTTTGGACCATTGATGCACTAGGATTTAGTCCCATGCTCATAATTTCGTCTGTTGTATCTTTTATAGAGGAGATAGTTTCTTTGACAGTTTCTTGGAAAGGAGAAAGCTTTTGATCTGTGGTTTGGTATTTATTTGGTAAGTAGGTCTCAAGTCTAGCTTGGCACTTATTAGAGTCTTTTGCTATGTCACT
>DAISHM010000099.1:0-5853 GCA_036822535.1 Candidatus Caenarcanales bacterium | reverse complement strand
TCTAAATCTTGTAACATCGAAGTTCTAAAACTAGCCCACTCTTTACGATTAGTACTCTCCCAGTGCTTTTCAGGGAGTGCAGGGTCTAGACCTATGCCTAAGGAATTAGCGACCCGGGTAGTCTCATTCATAATTCCTAAAGCCTCTTCTGCCGCTTGAGGGTTAGCAGCGATAGTCCCTAAATTCGCTCTGTATAAAGCACTAAGTGGATTAAAAGCTGAATTCCAGACTAGCTTAGACCACTGATCTTTAATAATTTCAGTGGAAGCCTTAGCTGTAAGTCCCATATCACTTAATACTTGATGTATTCGATTCACTCTCTCCATACCCCTCTCTGGCTTTAATTCACCGAATTGTAAACGATAAAGATTGACTGGATTATAGATTTGTAGATATACACCTGGTTCTACATACTCAGCGGCGACGTTAGTTAAGCAGCCCAACACAGAACCCTCTCCCAGTACCGCTTCTATTTTCTCTTCATTACTAACACCATTTTGCACTGATAAGACTGTAGTCTTAGCATCAAATTTACTTTTAATATCTTCTGCACAGGCACTGGTATCTTTAGATTTCACACAGAGCATTACTAATTTTTCATCATCTGGATTAATTTCTAAATCTGCATAAGAGTTAGCTAGGTTAAAATACTTTTTATCAATTTTATTAATAGTAGCTTCAGCACCAGTAACTAAGGTTCTAAGTTCTATATAGCCATTAGTTTCTATAGCTTTAATTACACTAGGTCTCGCTATTAGACTGAGTTTATGATGTGACTGCTGTGAAGCACTTTTCGCTTCCGCTGCTTTAGCGATAGCATCTGCGATTAAACTAGAATAAAATCCACCTACTGCTCCTATTCCATAGACGATAATATGCATACTACTTTGATTATGACATGGCTAAGCTCTCTTTGTTAGAATAGCCCTAGATGAGTTTAGAGACAGAAATTCTACTTAATATTTTAAATCAGGAGTTTTTAGGAAATACAGTCCAAAATTTCTTAATTGCCCTAGCACTATTTTTCATTTTTAAATTTATCTTAAAACAATTAATAATAAGGCTTATCGCTAAATTAGAACTTATCGTTACTAAAACCAAAACTAAATTAGATGACCATTTAGTAGATGTCTTAGCTAATATACATCCACGTTTCTATGATTTTTTAAGTATCTACTTCGCATTAAAGACTCTCAAACTTACCCCCATCGCGGATAAATTAATAGACAATCTACTAGCTGCAATAATCATTATTCAAATAGTAAGTTCCTTAAACACTTTCTCTAATTACCTTTTAAGAAGATTACTACATTCTAGTGATAGTAGCGAAGAAGATAAAACGGTATTTGAAGGATTTTCTTTATTAATCAGAATAGTGCTATGGGTTTCTGGTCTACTATTTTTACTCGCCAATTTAGGAATTAATATATCTTCCTTAGCCACTAGCTTAGGTATAGGTGGTATTGCGATAGCTTTAGCAGTCCAATACATTTTAGGTGACTTATTTAGCTCATTCTCTATTTACTTTGATAAGCCTTTTGCTGTCGGTGACACGATTATAGTAGATAAATACACTGGCACTGTAAAACGCATAGGCTTAAAAAGCACTCGGATACAGACTTTACAGGGAGAAGAGCTCGTAATCGGAAATAAAGAGCTAATTAGTTCTAAAATACAAAATTTTAATAGGATGGATAAAAGACGTGTAATTTTTACCATCAGCTTAAGCCTTGATAGTAGTGCAGAACAGGTAAAACTCGCAAAAAAAATTATTAGTGAAGCTATTTTAGAAAGTGAAAACGCAGAATTAGAAAGAGTAAATTTCTTTGATTTCAGTCACAATGCACTGAATATTGAGGTCGTATACTCACACAAGAACGCTGATTACGCTGAATATATGAACGAGCGTGAAATTATTAATCTAAAAATAAAAAGCAATTTTGAAAAAGAAGGAATCAATTTAGCTAATAATATAATTAAAGCTTAGCTCTCATCATCTTTTTTATCAGGCTTATCTAAACCATCTTGATCTATTTTAAATTTCTCTGTCATCTGTTTGCGTAGTTCCTGTATATCATCTGAACTCATCGCAAAAGATCTTTTCAAATGTTCAATAATCTCTTCTCTACGTCTGAAATCCAAATCGCTGCTTTCATAGGCAGCTGATTGATTGGCTCTATGACTAGCTTTCTCTTCTTTCAGTCTACGAATTTTTTCTCTTAACTCAGGATCTTCTATACTATCTAGATCTATAGAATCTATGGTTTGAAAATCTATTCTTACCAAACCACTTAAGTATATCGCTGAGACGATAGCGCCCCATAATAAAGAAGCTTGCCAAATTTCTATAGTTAAATCTCTTTCAATAAAGTTACTGTAAACCGCATTCCATAAGATCTGTAAAAAGAAACTCGGCACTAGGATAAAGGCCGTAACTGCTGCGATTAACAGGATTATGCTTATTAAGTTTAGTTGGAATAGTTTCACTAATTAAATATAATCTTAGCAAATTAAGTTAAGAGATCATAAAGCCTGCTGAAAGTAAATCCTTTAAATCTAATACCCCTATCGGCGAATTATTATCATCGACTATGATAATTTGTCCTATTCTGAGTTTTTCCATTAATTTAACTGCACTAATCGCCAAATCATCTGCCCGCATAGTACGGGGATTAGTGGTGAGTATATCCTTAGCCTGCTTAGTAAAAATTTCATGGGTAAATTTTATTTGAGCCCTTCTTAAGTCACCATCAGTAATCACCCCAGCGAGCTTAGCATCTGCACTCAGTACAGTAGTCAGTCCTAATTTTTTAGAATTTATTTCTTCTAGAATTTCAGAGTAACTAGAGCTTAAAAATACACTAGGTATCTCAGCGTTACGACGCATTAAATCTGAAATAGGGATAATACTCTGTCCTAGACTACCTAATGGATGCGATCTAGCAAAATCATCTTTCTGAAAATTTTTCTGTTTCATTAAAGTCACTGCGAGTGCATCACCTAAAACTAAGGCTGCGGTAGTACTACTAGTAGGAGCTAACTCTAAAGGACAAGCCTCACGTGTAATCGGGGTAAGTAAAGTCACGTCAGCATAATTAGCTAGCATACTATCTGCATCACCAGTAATCGCTACTATCTTCGCACCTAATTTTTTTATAGGTAATAAAATTTTTCTGAGTTCCTCTGTGCGTCCACTATACGAAATAGCGATGACTATATCATTAGCTAAAACCATGCCTAAATCACCATGTCCCATTTCAGCAGGATGAACGAAAAAGGCACTAGTACCAGTACTCGCTAAAGTAGCTGCGATTTTAGCACCGATATGACCAGATTTCCCCATACCCGTTACTACTACTCTGCCACTAGTATTCAGAATTAAATTTACAGCTTTTATAAAATTATCACCCAGAGAGTCTTTTACTTGGTTTAATGACTCAGTCTCAATTTCAAAGACCTGCTTCGCCATTTCTATTAACTCATTTTCTGTTTTATTCATCAGCATTATGTTTTAAACCTTTTATTTATCAGCTTTTCTCTTTTAAATCGATTCTCTAGGCTAAGAAAAGTAAAACTAAACCTAGTAAAAAATTCATTTTATGAATCTTTTCACTTAAAGAGTGTAAATGCTGAAAATTATCAGCACTATTTTTATAAGCATCTAAAATCTGTGGACTTAAAGCATAAATCTCATAGAAGCTAATAATAGTAATAATTAGGACTATCGCTAAAGATATGATACTAACAGGGTTTAAGCTTAAATTATCTAACAGAAAAAATTTTAAAATACTACTGATAAGTAGACTAATCGCAGCGAATTTAAGCCAAACATCGTAGCGAGCGAATATCTCTATCATTACTCGCGCGGCTTCCTCTCTAGCTAAGCCTTTAAAGATCACTGGGGCTGCTAAAGCTCCTATAGTAATCGTAGAACCGACAATGACCAGCAGTGCCGATAATTTCAGAAAATTAATTAAAACACCAAATAAAGCCATTTATACAGATCCTCAAAACTATAATTATACTTTATGAAAATCATATCTCTAGATTCGAGCCAAAATACGCAATCTTTTTCAGTCTATAATACAGAAATTAATGATTTTCTAATCTCGGAAAGCTTTTCGGGTAGATCTTCTGACTTAGTCGAGAGACTGAGAGCAGCGTTTAGCTCAATAAATTTAAATTTAAAAGATTTGGGTTTACTCGCTGTAAATATAGGACCTGGCTCTTTTACTGGCATTAGAAATGCTTTAGTTATTAGTAAGACCCTAGTTCTAGAACTTTCTCTAAAACTAATTACTGTAAATACTTTTGAGTTGATGCGTTTTGAGCATGGGGTCTCTGAAGACTCACCGATAGCAATAGATGCGTTTAAAAATAATTACTTCGTATCATTAAATTCTAATTACCTCTCTAACACAGATAATTTTTTTGCTATCAGCACAGAATTTACTATCCATAAATTTAAACAAGAAAATCTAAGTAGGCTAATCATAGAATACTTAATTGATAAAAAATTGCTGCAATCAATAGAGGATAGCTCATTTGACTTAGATAATTTAAAGCCATATTATCTAAGAGAGCCTAGTTTGGGAAAAAAGTAATAGATAAGTAATGGTCGAAGAAATTTCCTATAAAGAAGATTATGCGATGGCAATCTCTGCCTTTATCCAAGAGGATTATCAAAGAGCTTTAGATTTTTTCAGCTCCGCTTTAAGTAAAATATCCGATACTGATACAGACTTAAACACCATAGGATCTAATAGCAATGAACTGCTTAGACTTCGCTTAAATACTTATATCGCTGATTGTAATTTTGAATTAGGACGCTTTAGCTTAGCACGAGAACATTATCTAAATAGTAAGTGCTTAGCACAAGCCGCATATACACTGGTTTTTGAAGAAAAATTAGATGAGGCACTAGAGATGTATCACCTCTGTCCATATTCACCTGCCTCTAAATGGGGGGTCTTTCTCTGTCAGCTTTTGAAAGATGACTTAAGCATATTTAATCCAGGCTATCTCTGCTACAGGCTTTTCTTAGAGACTACTGCTGCATATTTTATTCGTTTTAAGCTTGCTAAGTATTTAGAGAGCATGATAATCGCAGCAAAAGATATAGAGAGAGCCTACCCTGAGTATTTAAAATCTATAGGCTCTGCTTATTTAGCGAATGAAGATTATCACGCTGCCATTTTAGTACTAGAGGAAGCTTTAAAAGGCTGTGATTTCGATGCAGAAATATTTTATAAGCTCGCCCAGTGCTATATGCTGACTAATGATTACGCTAAAGCAAAAGAAAGCTTTAAACGTACTTTAAAATTTTTGCCAAATCACATCTCTACTCTAAAATATTTAAAGAATATTAAATAAATCAGTCATATAACCTAGATTTAACATAAGAAGCGTAAGAAGTCTCTGTAATAAGGAATTAAATCATAGGTCTCATCCTATAATTTGATTTTCAAGGGGAGTCAGATATGGAGATAAGGGGGGTAGGCGTAGACTTTAGGTCAGCTTTACCAATATCTGAAGTTCGTCGTATACAGAGTACGGTTCCGAAAGAAGCCTCGGCTAAGGAGCTTAGCAAGAGTGAGATTCCGTCCGACTCTGTATCCCTGAGTTTTATAGATAAAGTTTCTGGTATAAATAAAGAGAATCCTCGGGTTCAGGAGATTAAAAGCCAAATAGCTAGCGGAACTTATAAAATTCCAAGCGGGGCAGCTATTTTAGATAAAGTACCGCAATTCGCAAATATATTATAGGAGTCGATAGAAATTATAAAAGGGGGACTAATTTAATGAAACGGACTTAAATATTTTTCCACCTACTTGCTAAAATAGTCTTCTTATA
>DAISHM010000098.1:0-5866 GCA_036822535.1 Candidatus Caenarcanales bacterium | reverse complement strand
CTAAAAGAAAGCATTATAGATTCTTGGAATAAACTTAAACGCGGTGAAGAGCCACTAGAAAATATTTTAAAGATTCTAGTTCCTAGTGGTTTAATTTCATCTACTTTAATTGGCTCTAGTATTATCGGTGACGAGGTTAGTACTCCTAAAGCTAAATTAATTGGCTTTGTGCGCAATTTAAGTGGCGTAGGCGGTGATTTATGGTTAATAAATAAAGCCTATAAAGAAGCTAAGGCAGAACACGGTGCAGAAAAAGCCTTTAGCGAAGTTCTAAAGAGTAATGACTTTAAAGTCGGCTTCCCTTACATCATGGCATCTATTGGTGAACTTTTAAATCGCTATGTGCCTCAGCCGACCCAAGACCGCTTAGCTCAATTATTCTGTGGTGCAAACGAAACGATTTCAGCTTTTTGGGGCATGATTTCGAAAAAATCTGAAGAAGCAGTGACAGTATAAAGCTTAAATGCTATCCTTATTTTTGTATGAGTGTGGTGAAAGATTTAGAAATAAATTTAGCAGAGAGAGGTATTTTTTCTTTAAATTTTGATGACCCTAGGTTCCCTAACTTACTAAAGAAAATCCCTCAGCCTCCTAAAAAAATTTACTTCATGGGTAATATATCTAGCTTAGAAGAATCTTCTAATTTGGGCATAGTCGGAGCTAGGAAAGCCGCATTAGATTCTAAACATTTATTAAATAGATTAATTAAAGATATAGCTAAATTTAAGCCTTGCATAGTTAGTGGTGGTGCTACAGGAATAGATATGACAGCTCATGTAGCAGCATTGGAAAATTCCTTAGCCACTATCATTGTTTTAGGCTCAGGAATTCTATCTTCTAAATTTGATTTAAATTCTTTTTTCATTAAAAAACTTAGAGAAAACCCTAAATCATTGATCATCAGTGAATTTGAGCCACTAATGCACGCAGAACGCTGGACTTTTGCTTACAGAAATAGATTAATTGCTGCTTTATCACAGTCTCTTTTAGTAGTACAAGCAGCTAAGTCTAGTGGTTCCCTAATCACCGCAGACTACGCATTAAAATATAAAAAGAATTTATACACCCTAGATATTACTGGTGACTTATTTTCAGGTAATCAAGACTTAATTAATTCAGGAAAAGCCAGTCCTATTAGGTCTTCTACTGAATTAATTTCAATATTAAGTAAAGAAGAGCCCTTAGAGGAAAATGAAAATAAGAAAATAGCAGTTCCACTAGCTAGCTACCAGATAGCGAAAGCGAAAAATACTAAAAACCTATATTCAGATATCTTAGATCTCTTAGGTTCAAATATATGCAGTTTCGACTACCTGCAATCCTCGCTAGAATACGATGCAAAAGAGCTTGGAAGTATACTATCTAAGATGGAAATAAAAGGGATTATCTACAGAAATAATCAAGGTAACTTTCTTAAAACGAGCTAGACTGATTAAAGGTCTTATTAAATATTTCATTATAAACGTCAGATCCTGTATTAGATTTTAAATTACAGTTAATCGGTGCAAAAATAAATACTCCAGAACCTACTCTTTCATAAGAACCATCCATAGCAACAGCAGCACCACTAACGAAGTCGATAACTCGCTGAGAGCTTTCATTATCTAAGTGTTGAAGGTTTACTATAACAGTATTACGAGATTTTAGGTTCTTCACGATTTCCATGCTATCTTCAAAGCTTCTAGGTTCTACTACTACTATGCTCATAGATTTTGATTTAGAACTAACAGCCTCTAAATGATTATTAGAGCTGTTTTTAGCACCAAAAATAACATCCATAGAACCATTCTCCACTGTCTTTCTCTCGATTTCCTTTAACTTTACTTCTACTTCACGGCTAGGAGCAGGGATTTTCGCATCTTTTACTGCAAACAAACTTTCAAAACCATCATTTAATGTATCTGAATGGGGACCTATCCATAATTTATTTAAATTGAACATAATGTTATTTTCACTCCTTGCCTTTTAACCAAATAATGCTGAACCTATTCTGACCATGGTAGCCCCTCTTTTCAGTGAGGCACAATAATCAGCAGACATTCCTACCGATAAATCAAACTCTGCATCTGGTCTTTTACTGCTTAAAAGATTCAAAAGGCTTCGCATGATTTTAAAATTTTCATCTAAGGTTTGATCGGAACTGTACTGAGCATTCATTGCCATCAATCCTTTAACTTTTACGTTCTTGTAAGTTAAAATTTTATCTAAACTAGAAGAGAAATCACTTGGGCTAAAACCACTTTTAGTAATTTCACCTGAGATATTGACCTGGATGAGTATTTCCTGTTTAATGCCAAGACTAGCAGACCTTAAATCAATTTTCTCTAAAAGCTCTAAAGAATCTACTGATTGAATTAAATTAAAACGACCTACAGCTTTATTAACCTTATTTTTCTGTAAAGTTCCTATTAAATGCCACTCTATGTCTTTATTTAATTTCGAGGCTAAGCGTTCTATTCTATCTAAAGCTGCAAGCACATAACTTTCACCAAATATTTTCACCCCTGCGCGAGAAGCCTCTAGGAGCTGTTCATCAGTCGCATACTTAGTCACCGCGACCATCTTAATAGAAGCGACTTGGCTAAACTTAGTTATATTTTTATTTATTTCGTTTAGTTTTTCTTTTATGCTCATCTCTAAAGGAACTTACACTAATTTAGGGCCGAAACTCGGCCATGCTTATAGAATCCTATCAATCCTATCTTCTGTCAAGAGATTATTCATTTATTTTATAAAAAAATAGCCCTGCTGAGGAGACAGCAGGGCTAACGCACAATTGCATACGACTAGTACGATGCAAAATCTATAAAATTACGTGCGACCTTTAGGTCACACTCTCAGTGACCTAGTTTGAAGAGTTACAGTTTATTAGTTACAGTTAGTTACGTTACGAAAATCATCACTAAGAAAAAACCTTTTATGGTAGAAGATCTAAAAGCTGCTGTGGCTGAGCGTTAGCTTGAGAGAGCATAGCGACCCCTGATCTCTGTAAAATCTGCTGTTTAACCAGAGAACTACTTTCTAAAGCCATATCAGCATCAATTATTCTAGAACGAGAAGCTTCCAAATTAACTACTGCGATATCTTGAGCATTAATTTTACTCTCCATACTTCCCTGAATGGCACCTAAATGTGACCTCATACGGGAAATATTATCTATCATTCTAGTAATATCATCTAAATTACCGTGATCATAGCTCGTGTTTGCATAAGAGTTAATCGTAGAACCAGGAACTCTAAGGCGACTTAAAGTGAAACCATTAGAATCAGAATTTTCCACTAATTGACCACCATCGTGTAAAAAATATTTGATAATGTCAAAAGCTTTTTGAGTTACCACTCCATTGGCTGGAGCACCCGTACTAGTAGTACCACCTAAACTTTGAAAACTTCTATAAGCATCATCTAATAGAGTAGACATCGGTACAGCTTGATTAGCAAAAGTATCTAAGAATGTACCTAACCAGGTATTAATAGTAGTAGCAGTAGGACCACCAATCTGAGCAGTCATTTCAGCCTGCATTTCACCAATTACTTTAGTTACATAATCGAAACTAGCAGTACCAGCAGCTACTTCAGCAGCTGCACTGTCTTGAGTTGCAGTGAATGGTGTATATGAATAATTAACATCTATATTAATGCCTCGCTCTGGGACATAGATTGGTGTAGCGACAGTAGGATCATCTACATATGCTGGACCGAATTGCAGATTAGTTATTTCACTAAAAGTGATACCACTCTGTATAGTTCTGTCTGTTTGATTGGTTCTATCTGTAGTCGGTCCTTTTAGCATAAGGACACTGTTAAATCTTGTAGTGTTAGAAATATCTTCTATATTTTTGACACGCTCATTAATTTCTCTCTGTAAAGCATTTCTTTCATCCGCTCCATTAGTACCGTTTGCGGCTTGTATCATCAATTCTCTGATTCTTTGTAAGTCATCTTGCATAGCTTGCAGCTGACCTTCTGTTACTTGAATTAAACTTATGCCATCCATTTGATTCTGGATAGTTTTTCTGTACGCTCTTACGTCAGAAGTGATTCTCTGGGCTATGGTCATACCTGCAGCATCATCACCTGCGGTATTCACTCTTTTACCAGTGGATAATCTTTTGGCTGTAACCTCTAGATCTCTATTATTCATTCTTAAGGCAGCCTGTGCGTCCAAGCTTAACCTATTGGTGTTAATTACCAGTCCCATTGTTCTCCTCCAATTCGACTTTTGTATTTTGTGCGTTTTGTAAGTTTGTGCGTTACTTACAAGTATTTAAATCGGCGTTAATAGGGAAAGCTGAGTCGGGAGGATGGATGAAATAAATAAAAATTTTATCCTTAAGATTCTCTAGTCTCAATACTATAGTCACAGAGTTCAGATATCTTCTCTAAACAGCTCCAGGCTTCTTTATTTATATCTGTTTTTTTCTCTACTAAGTAAGGAGTAGCAAATTTAATCACTATATGATTATTCTCACGGTAACTAATGCCAGTAGGAACTATTTCTGTATTGGTTAATCTTGACATAAAAATAGCCCCAGTATTAGGCTCCCCTAAAGTATTCCCTTTAGACCTAGTACCTTCTATAAATACCACTAATTTCCAAGCCTCTTTGGCTAAAACCTTTTTAGCAAGCTTAATAGTAGAGCTACCTGTATTATCTCTATCTACAGGGATAGCCGATAAAAGACTAATTAAATACCCTAGAAAAGGATTAGTAAAGAGTTCTCTTTTCGCTATAAAACTAATAGGGGTTTTAATAACACAAGCTAGCAAGGGAGGATCATTTAATGAGCGATGATTTACCGCAAAAATATAATTTTTATTAGGATCAAATTTTTCGCCAATAAACTCTATTTCTACAGTGTACTTAGAGAAGTAATATAGAGAAAGAAAGAACACCCCTATGAGCTGAAAAATATGGCTAATGGATGAAGCATAGAAATTTTTAAATTCAAATTTTGCTATCATAGCTAACTATAATAATGGTATTTTATGAAACGAAAGCTAAAATTTCTTCTGACCCGATAGTCGGACTCTTGCAGCGAGCTAGTGAAGATACTAATCCGAGTAAATTACTTGCGATAGTAGGGTCTGCCATGGATGATTCAGGGAAACTGATAGTTCCAGATGTGCTTAATCAGACTGCTTTAGAGATAGTGCAGAAAGGTTTAAATATGGAATATGCACCCAGTGGCGGTTTGAAAGACTTAGCTCCTTTAATTACTGAAGAGTTTATTGGCAGAGATAATTTACATAAACTCTATTCTGAAAATATACGTAGAGCAGAAGTAGTAACTGGTGGTGGCACTAATGCTATTTCAGTAGCTTTAATGACTTGTACTAAATCCCATGACCCTATCATAGTACAGCGCCCTCACTGGGCGGGCTATGATAGCGTAGCATCTGGAATAGCTAGGACTAACTTAATTAACTTTGAGTTGCTTGATAAGAATTCAAATCTTAATTTAGCGAGTCTTGAGAAAGCACTTCATTTTGCTGTTAAATCTCTAGCAGCTGATTCCACCAGTAAAATAACTCTAATTTTAAATACTCCCTTTGATAATCCTCTAGGTAAAGAGATTCCGTTTGAATCATTAATGAAAATTGCTGAATTAATTGGGAATTATAAGAAAAATAATTTTCTGGTGATCTTAGATATAGCTTATATAGACTTCGGTCCTAACGCTAAAGACTATAATAAGCTGTCATTTATAAGTGATTTCTTTAAAAAGGCTAACCTAGAGTCATTAAGCTTAGTAGTCGCTTCGACTTTATCTAAAAGCGTTGCTATGTAAGGTGCTCGAGTAGGTGCTGCGACTTTATTTTCACCTAGTTATGAAATAGTCTCGAGCTGGATAGATATCGCAGG
>DAISHM010000097.1:0-5909 GCA_036822535.1 Candidatus Caenarcanales bacterium | reverse complement strand
AGTAAAACCTTAATCTTATAGAATGGTACCTGGAGTAGAAAAATGAAGTGCCATATTTACTACTCTTCATGTGTACTTGAATTTAAATCTTATATCTCCTTATCAGGGAAAAGCAGTACCTTAAAGGTTTTCAGGATGATAAATATGTCTAGGCTGACATTGTGATTTTCAGCGTACCAGACATCTAGCTCCATACGCTTTTCATAAGGAATAGAATTCCTGCCATTTACTTGAGTCCAGCCAGTAATGCCAGGTTTAACTGCTAGCTTTAATTTCTCTTTTTCTGAAAAATGCTTAACCTGTACTGGCAAAGCTGGTCTAGGACCTACTATGCTCATATCTCCTTGAAAAACATTAAAGATCTGTGGTAACTCATCTAGGCTAGTTTTCCTTAAAATTTTACCTATAGCTGTGATTCTCTCATCCTCAGGACTTTCTGCAAGTCTATTAGGATCTGCATTAACTATCATAGTCCTAAATTTATAACAGTTAAATTCTTTAAAGTCTTTTCCTACTCTAGTGTGTATGTATAAAGCAGGGCCTTCACTGCTGAGTTTAATTATGAAAAAAATGACTACTAATAGTGGTAGGAAAACCAATATAGCGCAAATGCTAAGCACTATATCCATCAAACGCTTAAACGCAGCATTTACTTTGCACTGCTTTAGCGCATAATCGTATGTAGATGCTGTATGGTATGCTGAAATGGTGTCGCTTCCCTTATGCCTTGCTGTAAGAATTTATCTATCTCTGGTTTTAGGTTAATTGCTTTATCTATATTAGCACTGGATCCCTTTTCGTAAGCACCGATATTTATTAAATCCTCATTATCTTGATAGGTGGTATTTAAATTACGCATATTCGAAGCGGCGCGCTGATGCTCTTTATCAGTAATTTCAGTAAATAATCTACTGATACTACCGAGTATATCTATCGCAGGGAAATGGTTTCGCTCCGCAATTTTTCGTTTAAGCCAGATATGACCATCTAAAACCCCTCTGACGGTATCTGCTATAGGTTCATTTACATCTTCACCATCTACTAAAACTGCATAAATAGCGGTAATAGAGCCGTGCTGAGATTTTCCAGCTCTTTCTAAAACTCTAGGTATCATGGAAAATACACTAGGGGTATAGCCTTTCATAGTAGGAGGTTCTCCTACTGCTAATCCTACGTCTCTGGCTGCTAAGGCAGTACGAGTCATACTGTCTACCATGAGTAAAACGTTTTTACCTTTATCTCTAAAATATTCAGCAATAGTGGTCGCTGTAAATAAGCATTTCATACGCATCATCGCAGGTTTATCTCCAGTAGCGATAACGCAGACTGAGCGTTTTAAGCCTTCTTCACCTAGACTCTCTTCGAGGAAATCTTGTACCTCCCTACCACGCTCACCGACTAAGCAGATAACGTTAATATCAGCGACACAGTATCTAGCGAGCATGCCCATAGTAGTACTTTTACCTACTCCGGAGCCAGCAAAAAGACCGACACGCTGTCCTACCCCTAAAGTAAGTAAACCATCTACCGCTCTAATGCCAGTAGAGAAAATGTCGTGTATTCTAGGTCTACCAAAGGACTCTGGGGCGGGCTGTTCTATATCACGAAACTCCTCATAAACAGGTGCTGGTTTGTGATCCATAGGTACACCAATAGCATCTATAACCCTGCCAAGTAAATCCATACAGAGACCGACTTGTAGGGTATGTCCTTTAGGATAGACTTTACAGCCTTGGCTTATACCTTTACTATCTTCTAAGCAAAGCATTAAAGCGGTGGTGCCTCTGAAACCTACTACTTCACAGAGTTTTTGTTCACCATCTTCTGTCGTAATGCTACATAGCTCACCTAAAGTTGAACCAGGTAGCTGTGCCTCTAATAAAAGCCCTGTAACCCTGCTGATATAGCCATGCCATTTGCGGGTTTCTTTTAAATTCTCTAAAGCCTTATCGCAGCGATCTATAATATTGTTTTGAATTTGGTCACGAAAAGCAGATAAATCCATAGTTAAATTATGCCCAAATACAAATTAATTAGCATTTGAGTGTGTAGTCGATACACGCCCTGTTTACAAAACCTGCGTAGCAAAAATCTGAGGAATCTTAGCTAAGACTGCCTGCACTATACCTAAAACTAAAAAAGCTACTATTATCGAAAAATCGAAGCCACCTAAAGGAGGAATTAGACCACGAAATATTCTTGCGTAAGGTTCTACTGCATTATCTAAAAATTCATAAATTTTAGTCGACTGAAAACGAGGAAACCATGAGCCGATAACCCAGCCTAGCAACATATAGCTATATATTTCTATCATTTGAATTAATAAAGTTACTAATTTGGGAAGCATTGTAATACTATAGTATTATACAAGTGCTTGCAGAAGAAGTAAAACCTCAGTTAATCGATGATCTGACTACTGCCCTTAAGAAAAAGAAAAGGTCGCAGGCTGACATAGATTTTATATTAAAAGCTTTTGAATTTGCTTATCAAAAGCATATTAATCAAGTAAGACGCAGTGGTGATCCATATATTACTCATCCTGTAGCGGTAGCTAAGACTTTAATTGAATTGAATTGTGATAAAGAAGCTATTTGTGGCTGTCTTTTACACGATGTTATCGAAGATACTAGAGCTAGCATAGATGATCTAAAAGAACAGTTCGGAGATACAGTCGCTCAGATAGTAGATGGGGTGACTAAGTTAAATAAATTAAATTTTAAATCTTCAGAAGACGCTCAGGCTAATAATTTCAGAAAAATGCTATTAGCTATAGCTAAAGATGTAAGGGTAGTACTCGTGAAACTCGCTGACCGCTTGCATAATATGCAAACTCTACATTTTTTACGACCAGATAAACAGCAGCGTATCGCAAGTGAGACGCTAGATGTATTCGCTCCTTTAGCGAATAGATTCGGTCTTAGAAATATACAGACTGAATTAGAAGATTTGTGTCTAAAGTTTCTACATCCTAAAGCCTATGCTCTTTTGAAAGACTTAGTTAAAAGTAAAAAATTAGATCGTGAAGCTCAGGTGCAGAAGCTAAAAGTAGTAATAAAGCAGATCTTAGATGATAATGGCATAGAGGCTGAGATTCAGGGTAGAGCTAAGCACTTCTATAGTATTTATTCTAAGCTCTGTCAAAAAGGTGTGGATATTAATTCTAGTGAAGAAGTCGATGATATACCTATCTATGATCTTTTAGGAATAAGGATTTTAGTAACTAATGTGAAGGATTGCTATGCTGCATTAGGGGTTATACATGAGACATTTAGACCTATGCCAGGTAGGTTTAAAGATTATATAGCTCTACCGAAAAGTAATCTATACCAGTCTCTTCATACTACAGTGATTATTCCTTGGGATGAAAAGCCTTTAGAAGTACAGATTCGCAGTTATCAGATGCATGAAGTCGCAGAAAATGGTATCGCAGCTCACTGGACTTATAAAGAGGATGAGACTAGTGCTAATGCTAATCCTAAGGAAGCAGAAGAACTTTAATGGCTTAAGCAATTGGTTTCATGGCACACTGATGTCAGTGAAGCTAAAGAATATTTTTCAGGCGTAAAAAATGACGTACTTGGTCAAGAAGTTTATATACTTACGCCTAAAGGTGATGTGATAGTGCTGCCTGTAGATTCTACGCCAGTCGATTTTGCTTATAAAATTCATACACGTGTCGGTGACACCTGTGCTGGAGCGATAGTTAATGAAAAAATGGTTTCGATTAACTATAAGCTACAAAACGGCGATATGGTCGAGATTATTACTAATAAAAATAGCCATCCTAATTTATCTTGGCTGAATTTCGTTAAAACGCATCAAGCTAAATATCGTATAAAATCTTGGTATAAAAAACAAAACCGAGATAGACACAGGGTTTTAGGCGAGCAGCTTTTTCATGAACATTTCAGTAAAAGCGAAGGAGAGAAGCTTTTAAAATCAGAAGAACTACTTAAAATAGCTCAGAAATTAAATTACAAAAATATAGATGATCTCCTCTCTGCGATAGGATCTGGTGATCAGAGCATAACTCAGATAGAAACTAAGTTACAGACTAAAAAAGCAGAACCTTTTACTTTTCAAATTGAAAAATTTAAGACTAGAAAAGCTCCGGTGCAAGGTGAAGCCGCTGATATTCCAGAATTAGATGGTCTTCTCTATAATATCGCTAAATGCTGTATGCCAATTCCAGGTGAAACAGTCATCGGCACTATATCTAAGGGAAAAGGTATTACTATTCATCGTGCTGATTGTTATAACGTAAAACAAGCTGAGCAAGAGCGAGTCATGCATATTAATTGGACTAATCGTGATGCTAAGACTTATCCAGCTAGATTGAGCATAGAGGTAGTCGATAGAATTGGGGTAGTGAAAGACATATTAACTTTAATCGCTGATGAAGGCATTAATATTAAAGATTTTAAAGTTACTGAAAGACCGACTACTACTACTGCACTTTTAAAAGTGACTATAGATGTGACTGGGCAAGAGCATTTAAGGCGTTTGAGTCAGAAAATTTATAATATTAGTGATGTATTACAAGTAGAGAGGTCTTAAAGTTTGATTTTATTGGTACATTGCTAATATGTCTGGTGATGAAGATAGTGATGATAAACAATTTGAAGCCACCCAGCATAAATTAAGGGAGGCTCGGAAAAAGGGTAATGTCTTTAAAAGTAAAGACTTAACTTCGCTTGCCGTTCAGATAGTTGGTTTCGTATGTTTATTTAATTTTGGTACTTTTGCTTATAAATTAATATTAGAACTCTGTAAAGTATTTTGGGGTAGTATCGCTGATTTCGATAAAGTAGGTACTCAATTTATAGTTTTTCATACTTGGAAAACTCTGATTTTTATCATAGTCCCAACTTTAATTTTTTTAGCTTTAGTCGCTGTAGTAATCGAGATGTTACAGTTAGGTGGTCCTATTTTTACTATGGAGCCTTTACAGTTTAAGCTCGATAAATTAGATCCGATCAAGGGTTTAAAGAACATGCTAAATGTAAAATCTCTCTTTGAGCTAGGGAAAAGCATGGTAAAAGTTATCGCTGTCGGCTATATTGCTTTTCTGACTATACAAGAGCATATGCCATCTATATTAGGAAATATAGATGCCGCTAATAAATTAGCTGGTTTTATGGCAGTCTCTGCTGTACTCTGGGATTTTTTCTGGAAAAGTACTATATTGCTTTTCGCTGTATCTATAGTAGATTTTCTATTTCAAAAATGGAAATTTATGAAAGATCAGCGTATGAGCTTTAAAGAAATGAAGGATGAGTATAAAAGCACAGAAGGTGATCCTTTAATTAAATCTAAACGTAAACAGAAACAGCGTGAAATTGCGATGGGTGGCGGTGGCAGTGGCTTACAGAGAGTACCAGAAGCTGATTTCGTCGTTAAGAATCCAGATCACGTAGCGCTAGCAGTTAAATATGATGAAGAGATGAGTAAGGCTCCAGTAATTTTAGCTAAAGGTTCTGAAATGATAGCTCAGCAAATTATTGAAATTGCAGAAGCGTATAATATCCCGATAATCACGAATATACCTTTATCAAGGGCTTTATTTAGGCTAGTAAGATTAAATCAAGAAATACCACCAGAGCTTTATAAGGCTGTCGCTGAGGTACTTCTATTCGTATATAAACTTAAGAAAAAGAGTTTCAGGTAAAAACCACTTTCACTATACAACTTTATCACCATAATAGAAAGGTCTATGAGCTTCTATTACCATTGATGGAATATCAATTAGTGCATAGCTTTTAGCATCAACGAACATTAAAGACTGCTCGCCTTTACCTATCATCTGTTTATCTTTATTCAGTATTTTATGCTCAATAGTAACGAATTTGCGGTTTTAGTCCTTAATACGTAGATGAATACTTACACTCTCGAATTCTTTAATCTCTCTT
>DAISHM010000096.1:0-5924 GCA_036822535.1 Candidatus Caenarcanales bacterium | reverse complement strand
ACTAAGTTTTTTTTTACTAATCGTGACTTAGTGGTCTTGTAGCTCTTAGCGAGCGGTAGTAGTTATCATCAGATTTCTCAAGAACTCTTTTTTATGCCGGCTACGACTACGACTCATGTAAGAAATATTCTTGCTAAATTAGGGGTGGTAGATAGAACTCAGGCTGCGATTAAAGCTATAAAATTTGGTATAGAGCCAGATCTTACTCCAGCCTTACTAGCTGCTACTGTAGGCTAATGCTATCTATGTCTATAACTAATCTGCTTTTACTGAGTGGTTTATAACTTAGGAATTGTGCTTTGATTTTTTCTTCAAGATCTAAAAGCTTTTGTGAAGGATGGCAAAAAAGCAAAGATTGGAGTTCTGCAATAGTCCCCCCTGGGATTTTAATTAATAGGTGATATCTAAACTGTTTATTAATGCGGTTAATTTGACACTGGCTAGGCCCTAGTATCTGTACCATCTCTAGGGCTGAGGTCTTTTCTAATTCACTGTAGATAAGCTCGTGAAATTTATTTAGATTTTCTATCGCATTAATTTCATTTTCGCTACTACTGATAAACCTAATTAATTTAGCGAAAGGTGGGTAAATGAATTCTTTTCTCAGTTCTATTTCCTCTGCATAAAATTTTTCATAATCCTGCTGCTGAGCTAGTTTTAGACTGCTTCTTTCATTTAAGTATGATTGGAAAATCACTGTACCCGCTAAATCTTTACGCCCCGCTCGCCCAGCGACTTGTGTGAGTAACTGAAATCCTTTTTCCTCCGCTTGATAATCTAGCTGCGTAAAACAATTATCAGCAGCGATAACTCCGACACAAGTCAATCTCGCATTATCTAGCCCTTTAGCTATCATTTGCGTGCCGATAAGTATATCTATTTCATTATTCTTGAATTTTTTAAAAGTATCTAAGTGAAAGTCTTTTTTCTTCGCTGTATCACTATCTAGCCTTACTATTTTCGCTTCGGGAAAGGTTTTTCTCGTTTCTTCTTCTAATTTCTGAGTTCCTAAGCCAAAGTATTTAATTGAGCTAGAACCGCAAGCTGGGCAGCTCTCTGGATGCTTTTCGGTGTGATTACAGAGATGACAAATTAAAGAATGCTTATCTGAATGGTAAACCATCTTACTGTCACAGTGACTACATTTATAGATGTAACCACAGTTTCTACAGAAAACATGACTAGAATTGCCTCGCTTATTTAAGAATAAAATACTCATCTCTTTTTTATTTAGGCGATCTGTAATCAGCTCTCTTAGGCGTTTTGAGAAAATAGATTTATTTCCAGTGCTAAACTCTTCTTTCATATCCACTAGTTCTACTGTAGCTAGGCTGCTTTCTTCAAAAAATCGCTTTCCTAATTTATGTAGCTCCCAGTCAGAATGATGTTTAGCTTTATAATAACTTTCTATGGTCGGAGTGGCTGAACCTAAGATTAATTTCGCTTGATTAAGCTCTGCTCGCCTTTCTGCAATTAACCGAGCATGATAGCGTGGTGCTGGCTGCTCTTGTTTGTAAGAGTTTTCGTGTTCTTCATCTAAAATAATTAAGCCAAGATTCTTTACTGGTGAGAATATAGCAGATCTAGCTCCTACTACTACTTTAGGAGTGTCGTTCATCAACTGAATAAAGCTAAAAAGTTTTTCTTTCTCATCTAAAGCACTGTGCCAGATTATGATTTCAACTTCATCGCTAAATTTTTTTTTCAATCTATCTATAAGCTGTGGTGCTAGAGAGATTTCTGGTACTAAGATAATGCTGCTAAATCCTTTATTTAAGTATTCTTCGATTAGCTGAAAATAAACTTCTGTTTTCCCAGAGCCAGTAATCCCGTGGATAAGATGTTTTTTAGTATTTGAATTTATGATGTTTCTGAAGATAGTCTCTTGGTTCGCCGATAAGCGAGTTGAGCTTTTCTCCACTTGCGAAAATTTTTTCAGATAATCTTTTTCAGAGCCTTTTAGTTTTAAATCATAGTGATATTTAATTTCAATCAAAGCATCATTTTTCAGTTTGACTAGTATTTGATTTAATTTTTTGGTTGGTAGTTTAGATAAGGCTTTTAAGCGATTAAATTTAGCTTTTTGTGAGCGGCAGTTTTTTAATTTATTTAGTACATCTAAACTCTGTTCGCCTAGCTCCTTCTGTGGCTGTCGTGGATTATCTACTAAATAAATCTCTTTTTCAGCAACAGGGATCTGAGTAGAGTTAATAATCGCTGAAAGTACCATGCTATAAGGGGTGGCGTAATAAGTAGCTGTGAATTTTATCAAGTCTATAAGCTCTAAGCTAAATTCGATTTGTGGATCTATTAGTTCAATAACTTCTTTTAGTTTAAATTCTTCATTGAATTGATCAAAGATTTCTGTGACTAGGGCCGTGAATACTTTATCTAATACAGGTACGAAACAAAAACGTCCTAATTTAATTTCTGTCTCAAGTGCAGCTGGGACACTATAGCTTAGAGAGTTATCGACCTGATTGCTAAAAGATTGTGAATTATTTAGTAATATTACTTTGCAAAAAAGCATTTTTTGTTATTATAATAGCTTATCTGGACACTTAGCTCAGTTGCTAGCAGCCCCGCTGCGACATCTGAAAAGATCTCGAAAACGAGATGCGATGTGTCTGAATAATATGGACACTTAGCTCAGTTGGTAGAGCATCTCGTTTACACCGAGGCGGTCAGAAGTTCGAGTCTTCTAGTGTCCACCATCTTTAACCAAACCTTAAATAGTATCGTTTAATTAATCTAATATAGGGGTATTTGAACTCTGTATTAATTTGAGATGAGGTTGAAGAGATGGTTTCGATAAATAATGATAGTAATTTAGTACAAGCTAATTTAGCTGTAGATTTAGATGAAGAAGAGGGTTTAAGCAGAACCCAACTGCGACATGAGCGCGAGGACTCAAACTCCAATATAAGTAATTTGAATAAAGATTTGAAAACAGTGGAGCCTAGTCCAGTACAGGTTTCTGGTGATATTGGTGATGAAGTGATTTTAACTAAGCCACCATCATTAGAAAAGCCACAGGCGAATTTATTAAATAATCCAGAGGCAGTGCAGGCGAAGCAATTAGATGAATTGCAGCATTTAAATCAGGATGGGAAGCTTAAAAATATGGAGCCAGCGGCGATAGCAATTGCTGAGAATTATGTCGCGGTGCAGTTACTGCCAGAGAAAGATAGACAAAATAGCTTGGCTGAAAAAATAGAAGAAAATTCCTTAACTGATTTAGAAGATCCTAAGACTTTAAATACTTTTGTACAGTCATCTAAAATTTTAGGTTCTTTGCAGACTGATGGGAAACAGCTTCAGGAACGTTTTTCAAATGATTTAGATTCTACTATCACTAATTTAAATAGGAGTGTGAGTGATTCAGATAATGAAAAATTAACAACAGTGCCATTTACTAATATGTCCCTAGACCGTTTAACTATTGATGCGGATGAGGATATTAAAACAGAATTGGCTATAGATAAAAAGGCTGAAGAAGCTCGCAATAAGGTACTGAATAGTAAGCTTGATCAATTAGAGGGAGAAAGAGTTTCTTTAGAAGCAGATAAATCTAATAAAGCACTGCGTTTAAGTGCTATTCAGGGTGCTGCTGAGACTGAAGAGATAGTCGATGAAATAGCTAGTTCTATTGGTGAAGAGCAGTCTACAGATTCTGATATCGCAGGTAGAAGTCCTAGCCCTACAATTAGAGGAGCTTCTAGGTCTAATGTTAAAGGTGATTCATCAGAAGCCTTTGCTGAATTGTCTGGAGCTGAATCTAGTTTGAATGCATTAGAAAACCAAATAGAATCTATACGTAGTCAGGTTAATTAGACTAATACGATTAACCTATTTTCGCGATTATCTGAGCTAGATAGGCTTTTAGTGGTATAAAGCTAAAAGATTATTATGGCTTTAGATGATAAAACTTTAGGAAAGTTTGTTGAATTATTAAATAATTTAAGCCCTGCCTTTGCATCGAATTTATCTCAGCTTCTAAATGTTGATGTGCAGATTGCCTTTGATGGCTTAACTGATCCATTGATTTTAGATTCTAATTATAATATCGCAAGCCCCTCTATATCTGTTTTCGCTGATGTAAATGGTGGCGAGGCTGGTAGTGTAGCGTATATCGCAGATATTAACGATGCTGCGATAGTCGCTGATTTAATGGCTGGTGGTAATGGTGATACTGCTGGACGTTCATTCGAGGCAATAGAGCAAGCTGCTTTCTCTGAATCTATTTCTCAGTCTAGTTTTGCGATAATTCATAAATTGAAAAGCTTAGTGGTGAATTTAGATGTCGAAACTAGTGATTTTCAGAATGTTATCGTAGATCCAGCTAGTCCAGACTCATTAAAGCACGATTTAGTTCAGACTGATTATACTAGCTTCTCATTTAATGTGCAGATCGCTGATGTAGTCAATTCTTCTTTCTATCTAAATTTAGCTGATTTATTTATTGAACATATAGTTTCTCTTGCAGATGTGAAAAATCCTAAGCTTGCAAATAAAAACTCTGTTTCCGAAGTAGAGTTCGCTCAAATGAGTCACACTGTCAATAGTGCAGAGATTTATGAAAAGAAAAATTTAAATTTATTACTTGATATTAAATTAGGTTTGATTGTTGAATTGGGGCGGGCAGAAATGCAATTGCGTGATATCTTGAAATTAACTAAAGGCTCAGTGATTGAATTAGACAGGCTTTCAGGTGAACCAGTGGATTTGTTTGTTAATAATAAAATTATTGCTAGAGGTGAGGTTGTAGTTATCGATGATAGTTTTGGTTTGCGTATAACTCAGCTTGCAGGTAATATAGAGTTATCTTCTGAGTTAGGTTTAACCGTAGGTGCATAGTTCTGATAAAAATACTTTAAATCCATTCGTCTCGGAGGAAGCTTCTGAGAACTATGCTAATGCTGATTTCCTTTATGAGCAGAGCGCTAGAAATGCAGTAGAGTTTTACAAACCTTTAGACCCTTCTTTGAGAATTGCTGATCTTGGTGCAGGCACAGGGGTTTCTACTAAAATACTCTTAGAGAGTGGTATTCAGAGTGTGGTTCTAATAGATCCTTCAGCTGCTATGTTACAGCAAGCTGAAAAGAAGTTTGCTTCTAGAGCTACTTATATACAGGCTTCAGCAGAGAACTTTGCTTCACACTTTAATCAGGATTTAGATCTAATCTATGCTTTAAATTGCTTTCATCTCTTTGCTGATTTGACTAAAGTCTTAGAGCAGATTAAGAAAGCTTCAGCGAATAATGCTCATTTTATTTTTAATGTATCTATGCCGTCTTTCTGTTTTGGTGACTTACATCCAGATGAATACCTCTGCGTGAAGGCTAATCGAGATTTTTATTTTAATTTAGCTTCTCACAGTGATTCACCCCTAATTTTAAATACTGTAAAATTATTTGATCGTCTTTTAGCTAATGACTTTGATGGGCTTGTAGGTAAGCGGTCTATGGAGCTGATGCTTGATTTTCATAATTTAAAACTTAATAAATATGCAGAGTTTGCTATAGAAGGTGATGCCGCTGCACAGAAAATTATTTGGGAATTAGTTAGCACCTGCCTCATACCAGATAAGGCTGAACGCCAGGATTTTATTAATCAGCAAGAACTTCCAGAAAAAATGTTTTTTAGGCAGGCGTTTTTTGATATTTTAGTTAATAATGACTGACTTTGATTTTAATAGTAAGCTTGCTAGCGTAGTTTCTTTTTTAATTTTTTTATGGCTTATAACCAATAACCTGATTAATAAAATTAAAAGTGGCGAGTGGAAAATTCCCAAGCAATTAGAGAAATTTTTAAGTGTTAAATCGGCTTTCTGTTCCGCCGATAAGCTTTTTAAAATAGGAGTGGTGCATAGAGAAGTTCTAAATGATGGAACTGAATTTATAGTACTCGGAGTAAATGAAAAA
>DAISHM010000095.1:0-5970 GCA_036822535.1 Candidatus Caenarcanales bacterium | reverse complement strand
ATTTGTTGTCAAAGAAACGACAACTTTATACATTTTATATTATTTTATTAAAATTAATTAAAGCAAAGTTTGATCCTGAAGGAAGATTGAATCCTGGACTGCTTTTTTAATTTTATGTCTGAGGAAAAGGATTCTATGACTGATAAAACTAGAGATACAGAAAAGTTAAATGATGAATTAGATAAAATTAAAGCCTGTATCCATTGTGGTATCTGTCTTTCAGCATGCCCTACGTATTTAAGTACTGGTAATGAAGGTAATTCTCCACGTGGTCGCCTTTATTTGATTAAAGATTTAATTAACGGCACAGCTGAACAGCTAGATTCCACAGGTCTAGAGTATTTAGATAACTGTCTTAGCTGTATGGCTTGTGAGACAGTCTGCCCATCTGGGGTTGAGTATATAGAGCTTTTAGATTATGCTCGCCATGAGAGAAAGGAGATAGCTTACACTAAGGGTTTCTGGGGTTTACTGCGTAAATTTTCTTTTAAATATATTTTAGATCGTAGGGCTTTAATGAATTATTTCCGCTTAGCTATAAATTTTTTAAATAATTTCTATAAATTTATGCCTTTTTTACCTAAGTTTAATAAGATACAACCCACACGCAAACTCAGTTACCAGAGAATAGAAACTAATAAATTATATAGATCAAATGAAGAAATAATTGAAAAAACTGATGCCGAGAGGACTGTGATTTTTAATTTGGGCTGTGTTATGGACACACTGTATAATCAGGTACATCATGACACTATTAAAGTTTTAAACGCTGCTGGTTATCATGTGTTTATCGCTGAGTCTCAATGCTGCGGTGCTTTAGCTAGTCATAGCGGTGAGTTTAGCATTGGTGAGGAGCAGACTAATAATTTTATTCAATCTCAATGTGATGCTTTAAATAGTTTATTTAAGGAAGAGAATGCTTTAAGTGATTTTACTAACCCGATAGTTTTTAATTCTGCTGGCTGTGCAGCGCACATTAAAGATAAAATGTTTGCTGAATCATTGATTATTAGAGATATTGCAGAGTTATTAAATCCTCTTGATTGGAAAGCCCCTCTGCCACTGGATAAATTTAAAGAAAAGATTACTAATCTATATGCTTCTGCTGATAAGGTAAATGCCGTCTATCACCCAGCTTGTCACATGTATCATGCTCAGGGGCTCACTTACCAATATCAGGCACTTTTAGCTTTAATTCCGAATATAAACCTTATTCCTTTTCTTGAAGCTGAAGTTTGCTGCGGTTCAGCAGGCTTTTATAATTTAATAAAACCTAAGCTAGCAGAGGCTATCGGCATGAGAAAGGCTGAAAATATTTCTCGTGCTTTAAGCACAAAGGGAGTAAAGTCTTTAGTGATTACAGCTAACCCAGGCTGTATGTCACAGATAGAGGCACATTTAGAAGGTGCTTATACGGTGATGCATCCGCTGAGTGTTTTGGCGGGGTGTTTATGAGTTTACTTTACTTAAATTCGGCCCACACATCTCTTCAGGCTTCACCCATTTATCAAAGTCTTCAGAACTTAGATAAGCCAGTTCTAGAGCAGATTCTTTAAGGGTGATACCTTTTTTATGTGCATTCTTAGCGATTTCCGCAGCTTTATCGTAACCTATATGTGTATTTAAAGCAGTAACTAACATTAAAGAATTAGTTAAATGCTTTTTACAATTAGCTTCGTTTGCTTCTATGCCCATAAGGCAATTAGTATTAAAAGATTGACAAGCGTCAGCGAGCAAGCGAGCTGAGTTTAGGAAATTAAAAATAATTAGCGGTTTAAATACATTAAGTTCAAAGTGACCATTTAATCCACCGATATTTATGGCGACATCGTTACCAATTACTTGAGCACATACCATAGTCAGAGCCTCACATTGAGTAGGGTTTACCTTACCTGGCATTATTGATGAGCCTGGTTCATTTTCTGGTAAATTTAATTCACCTAAGCCAGAACGGGGGCCTGAGCCTAGAAGACGAATATCATTAGCGATCTTCATTAAAGATACTGCTAGGGTTTTTAATGCGCCAGAAGCCATGACGAGTGCATCATGTGCTGCTAAAGATTCAAATTTATTAGGTGCAGAGACGAAATCTTTTCCAGTAATTTCTGAAATCTTCTTAGCTACTCTTTCTGCAAATTCAGGATGGGCATTTAAACCAGTACCTACAGCAGTACCCCCTAAAGCTAATTCTGATAAGTCTTCTGTAACCATTTTTAGGCGCTTAATTCCCTGTTTTAGCTGCTGTGCGTAGCCTGAAAATTCCTGTCCTAAAGTAAGAGGTGTAGCATCCATTAAATGGGTTCTACCGATCTTTACTATGTCTCGAAATTCACGTGATTTCTTCTCCATAGTTTCTAAAAGAGCTTCTAGAGAGCTTAATAGAGAGTCTTCTATATAGGATTTCGCTGCAATATGCATAGCTGTAGGAAATGTGTCATTCGATGACTGTGATTTATTTACGTCATCATTAGGATGAACAGGATTTTTAGAACCTAATACTCCGCCTGCTAGTTCTATCGCTTTATTAGCGATAACCTCATTTATGTTCATGTTAGATTGAGTGCCAGAGCCAGTCTGCCAGACTACTAAAGGGAAATTATCATTTAAATCCCCAGCGATCACTAAATCTGCTGCTGCTTCTATTAAGCTAGCTTTCTCTTTACTTAATATGCCTAAATCTGCATTTACTAGAGCTGAAGCCTTTTTCAGAACAGCGAAAGCTTTAATAAGCTCTAGAGGCATTAAATCATGTCCGATTTTAAAATTCGCTAATGATCTCGCTGTCTGGGCTCCGTAGTATTTGTTAGCTGGTACAGCTACTTCACCCATAGTATCTTTTTCTATTCTCATTTCCATAAGATATAAGAGTACAATATTGACACGCATATTCGCGACTATGTAGAATTCTAAATACGCATTATGCAAACCGCAACGATTAAAGATCCTAAACTAACTAAAGTTCTAGTCGTTGAAGATGAACCCCAAATCCTCAGGCTGATTGAGCTTGAACTGAAATATGAGGGCTATGATGTTTTCACTAGTGCAGATGGAGCACAGGCAGTGAGATGTGTAAGAGAGCATAATCCAGATTTAATACTCTTAGACTGTATGCTACCTAATTTAAGTGGTGAGGATGTCTGCAAGCAGGTTAGAGAAGAGGGCTTTGATCAGCCTATTATTTTTATAACTGCTAAAGATAGTATAGAAGATAAGGTCAAATGTCTTGATAACGGTGCTGATGATTATATAGTAAAGCCTTTTGTGGCAGATGAGCTCTTAGCGAGAATTAGAGCTATATTTAGACGTAAGGCTCCAGGGCAGAATCCTGTTATAGTCTACGGTGACCTCTGGCTAGATCAATTAGCTAGGGTGGCTAAGCGTCATGATGAGGAGCTTTCACTTAGGACTAAAGAATTTTCGCTTTTGCGTACTTTTATGATGCATCCCGAGGAGTATTTGACGAGAGAATTTCTTTTTAATAAGGTCTGGGGCTATGATTTCATCGGTGAAAGTAATGTAATTGAGGTTTACATAAGATACCTACGCTCTAAGCTTAAAGAGAAAAAATATGGAAAGATTGTTCATTCTAAGCGTGGAGCGGGCTATATGCTCAGAATGCCATCGCCACTAGAGATTCTGGGATAAATTTCATGGATATCTCGGCTTCTAATTTAGATAAAAATTCGGGAGCCACATATAAGAGAATTTTCCCTAGTAATTTCCTAAGAGAAGAGCCGTCTTTGTCGGCAGAGCAATTGATTGAAGAATATAGGCAGACTCAGCGCCATTTGAGTATTCCTCAGGATTTAAGATTACCTTCGGTAGATTCACTTTTTCAGCTTATTTCTGGTACAGAGCCGAGTAATTCAATAAAATTAGATTCCGAATTTAATCATGCATATTTCACGAAAAGACCTAAATATGCAGATGCTATAGTTTATTTAATCAATGCCCGTCCCCAATTAGCTTCTGAGAGTGGAAGAGAATCTTTAGGAAAATTAATAAATCAGCAATTTAAAGCTAATCAAGATTTAGAGAAGATTTTAATGATCCCTTTGGAAACTCCTTCCCTGACTGATCTTTTAGCGAGTTTGAAAACTCACTCAGCTAGTAAATTAGACGCGGCTAAGACTATAGAAACGCTTAAGGCTGCTTTAAATATAGGGACTACTGAAAAATTTTATCCTCCCCATAAAAAATATTATGAAAATCATATTGAGTTGATAATGTCTAAGTTATTTAAGACTGGATTTAAGTACTTAGAGAGACTTAGCTCTAAAAATATTGAATTTTTTGTTTATAACATTAATCATAATCAGCATTTAATTAGTAGCATAGAGGATGCATCTTTACAAAGCACTTCTGGAAAAGAGATTCTAGAGGATTTAAGGAAAAGATATCCTAAAGCAATGACTCTTGAAGCTAAGTTTAGGGCAGATAGACCGGTAGGAAATGATTTACAAATCGGTGATTACAAAAGATTTACTAGTAAAAAGCAAGACGAGTTACATTTAGCTGCTTTTACTGATAATAATTTTTATCAGCTAAGATTGAAAGGAGCTACTGATGAGTTTAAAAGCCTTACTAATACTGATTTCTTTACTGATTTGAAATCAGAATTTGATAATTATTTACCTGAAACTAACTCCTTAAGAGGTGAAAAAATAATTGAAGCATTATTCTCTTATCTAAATACTGATGTGAAGCCTATGAGTCAGAATCTAGGCCATCGTTATGATATTAAGGTGACTCGTAAAAATAATGCTTTATCTTCATTAAAGCTCTTGAATAAAGGAAAGGATGAGCTGCTTGTTGAGGTGAAAAGCACTTTAGATGACTATCCTAGCATTCGTAGCCTGACTGTAAATCAAGCTACACGCTTTAATAATCTGAAAAAGAGTCAGCAAGCAATAATTGCTAAGGTCATTTTAAATGATTTTGATAAGTTATCTGCTAATAAAAGCACAGTAGAAGATTTATTTAAAGATTATCCACCTAGAATTATAGTGAACGAAGAAGGCTTTACCGTGTTAAAGCCAGATTTAATTAAATCTAAGGATGCTAAAGCACCTTATACCAAGATCTATTTACTAGATTATAGTGATTTGAAGTCTAGTAAAGGGTCACATGGAGATATGGGCAGTCCTGCGACTATTAGCCATTTAAATCTTTCATTTAACTTAAAAGCAGTTCAAGAGAAGATATTAAAGTCTAAAGGCCAAGAGATTGATCTTAGTAAGGTAGACGCTTCGCTCCCAGACTTAGAGCGAGCTGCATATTTTACTAATTTAAAAAAATTAAAAGATATAGAAATGAAGTTGAAAGCAGTAAATCAAGATAAAGCCTTTAGAGAAGAGGGCTTTGCAGCTATTTTTACTCAGAGAAATAGTTTAAGAGATGAGAGAACAGGGCTGATGCAGGATTTGTTAATTACTCAGCTTAGGCATAATAATCCATTTCCTAATCTGAGATTGAAAGAGTTTCCAGCACGATTTACCCCTGCTTTAAGATCGAGTTTCACGGCTGCTAATCCAGATATTAATGAGCATGTATTTGTTTTTGAGCATAAAAAAACAGGTGAAATAAAACCCTGTGAAATAATGTTTTTCAGTGAAGCTGACCCCGCTCTAAAATTTACTCTAAGTCATCTTACAGAGCGAGATATAAGTGCTTTAGATGGCTCTGAGTCTCTTCCTATGCCAATTAGATTGGCTTTTTATGACAGTAAAACCAATAAGATACATCTTTTTAAGGAATCTTTACCAGAAAAGCTTCTGAATAATTTAGCGAAGGAATTTAGAGATTTAGCTAAAGTGAAGCAGGGAACACATTATATTAAAGACAGTTTATTTAAATCATTAGAACCAGTAGCTTTGCATATAAGACCAGAACGAATGTTAGAACATGCGTTTAGCTAAACTGCCCCCATAAACTTCACCTAGGCTAGGTACTAGCACCTAAAGCATTCCT
>DAISHM010000094.1:0-5973 GCA_036822535.1 Candidatus Caenarcanales bacterium | reverse complement strand
GACTTATTCGTAACTAAGTATTTAGAACCAGTGACCGTGGCTGCTGCACCTAGAAATTGGATTTTCATATATGTGTAATTATATTACACGAGAGTAGTCTTAGCTGCTAAAGGATGTCCCATTAGGCTGAAAGTTAAAAACTAGGAACTCACTCGCTGGAGAGCTTTCTAGGCTTAGGTTTTTTAAAGAGTTTAAGTAAGCTCCATCTCCAGCAGATAGTTTTAAGTCTAGATGCTCACCATCTCTGTAAATGTTCAGCTCCCCAGAGATCTGATGAATATATAAATCCAGACCCTGATTATTAGCTAATTTGATTAACTCTCCCTTTTCGAGACCTTTATATAGATTGATTTCTATGTTTTGATTAATCTTTAAGCTACTCTCTTTATGCTTAGAAGATAGTGGGCTTGCGATATTATACAAACCCACAGTATTTTTACTAAGCTGCTTTAAGCTTTTTTTCTGATAGCTAGGAACTAAGCCCTTAGTCTCAGGTTTAATCCAGATCTGCAAAAGCCTCAATTCTTCATTCTCTAGATTATGCTCGCTATGCATGATACCAGTGCCAGCAGACATAAGCTGGAATTCATCTGCATAGATAGTTTCTGAATTACCCATGCTATCTATGTGTGTGACTGCACCTTTTAAGACTATGGTTAAAATTTCCATGTCATGATGAGGGTGGAAGTCAAACCCAGACTTAGCTTCAATTAAATCATCATTAATTACCCTTAGAGAATTAAAACCTTTGTTCTCTGGATTATAATAATCTCCAAAAGAAAAGCTATGATAGCTTTTTAGCCAGTTTAGTTCTGTAAAGCCACGCTCATTTGCTCTGATGATCTGCATTAGACCCCCCTTATTTCGAAACTTAATTTAACTTGATCGTGAATCATTTTATAGCCAAGATTCGCGATAAATTGACCAGAACCATATTTAATTACATATTCTAATCTATTAAAATGGATGGCTTTTTAGATTAGTTTTATTAATTAATTTCATGTTTGAACTCCTTTATTTATTTGATACTTTTATAATACCCAATCTCGTTCGATTTGTTGGGCTTTCTTTTGGTACTTTTTGTTCGTTTTCATGAACGTTTTATTAGTGCTTATTATGAACTCTCAGTTAATTTTCAAGAATTCTAAAATTATTTCACTAGCTTCATTAATAATGTTTTTATCCCAAATCCAATCGTGCTCTGTGTTATAAAGTATTTTCAGTTCTTTTTTATCGCTATTAATAAGCTTAAACAATTCATCCATCCTAGCGTTATCTATGACTAAATCATTTTCTACTTGGAGAAATAGAATAGGGTTTTCTAATTTACTTAGTCTAGCTTCTAATCCCTGAGACATTTTCAATATCTCAAACAACAATCTAGGGCTTACATCATAGACCTTTAACGGATCTTCATCGGTAATATGTTTAGTAAGCTGTGAGCTAGGTAGCTTTACTAGACTATATTTCGGCAGAGCAGATTGCTGAAAAACAGTAGAGATAGTTTGAGGTATAGAGTCTAAAAATAATTTAAATAAAGTACTTAAGGTAAAAGATAATTTGAAAGTCGCTTTCGCACCCTTAAAACCAGGAACTGAATAAATTAATCTATCATTAGGATCTACTTCTATGTGTGAGAGAACCACTGCACCCATGCTATGTCCAATCAAGCTAATTCTCGCTTCTGGACTAGTTTCCTTTAGGCTTTCATAAATATCTTGGATTTGATTTACCCATTCATGAAATGAATCTACGTGACCACGTGGCTCATTAGTACCGAAGCCTTTTAGATCTGGGCTTATGAGCTCAATTCCAGCTTTAGATAAAGTCTCTCTGAGATTATCGAACCAAGCTCCTCTGCCGCCTAGTCCATGAATTGCTAAAATAATATTTTTTACCATTTTAATTAAGAGCGTTATGTATAAGGATACTCACTAGAATCCCTAGTAAAGCTCCAGCGAAAACTTCTCTAGGACTATGTCCTAAATCTTCTTTAAGCTTTATGCCCTTTAATTTATGATCTTCTGCTAATTCATTTAATAAATGATTTAATGCCATCGCCTGCTGCCCTGCTGAACGGCGCACTCCAGCTGAATCGTACATGACTACCGCAGAGAGTGTAAGGGCGATAGCGAAGTGAATAGAATCGAAGCCTGAAATTAAACCTATAGAGGTACTGAGCGCTATCATCGAAGAAGTGTGACTAGAAGGCATGCCACCAGTATTTAAAAGCATAGACCAGACTATTTTTTTTCTACAGATAGAATAGATGACAGTTTTAATTAACTGCGCTAAAAAATTAGCTGTAACTACAGCACTGAGTACTTCTAGACCGTTTGCTTTAATTGTTTCGATGAAGGACATAATCCGCAACCAACTTTAGTTTATCAGAATAAATCTCACTTGCAGATAAAATTTCCTTAGCTTCTAAAATTAATTCACTGGCTTTTTGCTTAGCCCCTGCGATGCCATATAAATCTACGTAAGTAAGTTTGTTTTGTTCAGCATCTTTTTGGGTTAGTTTACCCATAAGTTCTGGTGTAGAAGTGTAATCTAAAATATCATCAATTATCCGAAAAGCTAGTCCTAGATTAGCAGCGTATTTCTCTAAAGCTTTTAATTCATTATTATTCGCTGACGCTAAAAGCGCTCCATTAGTAATGGAGGTAGAGAGTAAAGCCCCAGTTTTAAATTCTTGCATAAGACGAGATTTCTCGAAATAAGTGATTCGCTGCTCTGCATCAGGGTTTCCGCCATGATTGCGCTGGAATTCTAAATTTTCACGAGCTAATTCTAGATCTAAAGCCTGACCTACTATCATTTCTTGAATCGCTGAATTAAAGCGGCTCAGTACTTTTAAAATTAATTTCTCATCTAATTTAAGAACCTCAGTGCTATATTCGATAAAGACCAGGGATGGATTTATTAATAAGAAATCACCAGCGAGTAAAGCTATATCTTCGCCGTAGACTATATGATTAGTAGGTTTACCGCGTCTTAATGCATCATTATCCATGCAGGGTAAATCATCGTGTACTAGGCTGCCGCAATGCACTAACTCTACCGCTAAAGCTAGTCCCATAGCTGGATTCATGCTTAAGCGCTGTTCTAGATCTCCTGAATCTGTAAATTCATCAATCTTCTTACCTTTAGATAAAATAGCTTCAGCACTGAGTAATGCTAAAACTGGTCTTAGTCTCTTTCCACCATTAGCGTAGGCATAGGATATGGCGGCAGATAATTTTTTTTCTTCACTAAGCTTAAATACGCTATAGGATTTTAGATTCGCTCCGATATTAAATAGTATACTTTCAAAGCTTTTACTATAAGAACTTAAAAAATTCATTTGACTGCTCAGCACAATATCTAGTCTAACTTATCTTGGCTTTTGTTCCTATTTAGATATTATTTTTTCAAAAAAAACAAGAAAATTTAAAATTTTTTTATATTCAAGAGAATATTTTTATAAATTCGGGTATATGTACTATAGAAGTTAATTCGACTGTCAAACAGGTGGATGATGGGGGTGAGCTTCTAGGTGTAACTTAACCAATCGTTAATACGTATTTCGTTAAGTGAGTGTAGAGAGACAAGGAGGCAGGTGTCATGGGTGCAATTAATACATCACAACAATTAGCAAAGGTTAGATCTAAGATCGACGCACAGCAACAAGTAGTAGCAAGATTGGAGACTGAGTTACAGCAAACAATACTCGGTGAAAATAGATCAGCGCAAAACATATTAACTGATATTCAAACTCAGTATTATGCAGGTATCCCTGATGGAGCGATTCTATATGCTTCATTAGAAGAGGGTGTTAGAAACTTCGATGGTGGTACTGGTACATTTACTGGGGTTATCGCAGACCAAGATATTATCAGACAGATGTTATATCAAGCAAGGGCATTACTCGGTGAGTTAAGAATCGAGGAACAACATTATAACCAAGAAGTCCAGCAAGAACAAAGTTTACGTAAGTCACTTATCGACTTATCTAAAGCCTAATTAATTCATTTGATTTACAGCGTCGTAAATTTATAAACAGCAGCCTCTGGGCTGCTGTTTTGTTTTATAAAATCAAAACAATATTATTTTTTTCTGATTCTCAGTTTTCAGGGAAATAGTTTAAGCTATAATAGTTTTTCGTTTGGTCCCATAGCTCAGTTGGCTCGGAGGCGACAGCCTCTCGTAAAAAGAGTCAGCCCGAACTGCGGGAAGCGCACTAAATGGTCCCATAGCTCAGTTGGTCAGAGCAGTCGACTCATAATCGATTGGTCCTGTGTTCAAGTCACAGTGGGACCACCAGTTTTAGAGATAAAAGAAAAAAAATTTCATAATCGATGTAATCGATCCAAAAACACTGGAGTGATTTATGTCTTATTTGATTGTAGCGAAATACTGTTTAATAAGGAGACTCTCTGCAAGAAAATAAATAGGCTAGACAGAAGGATTAATTTAGATATATCAAACCATACATTGAGACGTGTTTTCGTTACGATTAATGTAAATAAAGGCAGGCCTTTAGTGCATTTGCAGATAGCTTGTGGGCATTCTGATATAGCGACTACTCGTGGTTATTGTATGACTTCACAGGATGAGGTGGTGGAGGTTATGAGAGGGTCCCCCCCCAATAAAAACAAACCAAAAATTAAAAGACAGAAGAGACTTTTTTTAAAGATAAAAGATTCTAGACTTAAACCACATTTTCAGAAATACTATTTCTGAAAAATAGGTATTTTTGGAAATACTGTTTCTATTTTTAGGGTAAAATACTAAATAAGGCGAAAATATATAAATGTATGAAAGGTTACTTAAAAAACCACTAGAAAATCAGAATAGTTTTTTACTTTTCGGAGCGAGAGGAACTGGTAAAAGTTACTGGCTAAAACATAATGTTAAAGATTAAATAATATTTAACCTGCTTCAAGCTGAGATTAAAATGGAACTTAATCTTAGACCTGACAATCTTGAAAGGCAGATCCCAACAGGATACCAGGGCTGGATAATTTTAGATGAAATTCAAAAAGCGCCGAATCTTCTAGACACGGTTCATAGACTGATAGAGGAAAAGAATTATAAATTTATACTTACTAGCTCTAGTGCAAGGAAATTAAAAAAGCTAGGTGTGAATCTCCTAGCTGGGCGTGCGCATACTTATCACATGTATCCCTTGACTTCAGGGGAGTTGAAAAAAGATTTTGAGCTTAAAACTGCCTTGAATAAAGGAATGTTACCGACTATATATAGATCTAGTCAATCTGCGGCTACTAAGTATCTCAACTCTTACGCCAAAACTTATCTCTATGAAGAAATTATGCAAGAAGGGCTGAGCCGAAATTTGGAGGCTTTTAGTAGATTTTTGGAAGCAGCAAGCTTCTCTCAGGCGAGCGTTCTGAATATTTCGACAGTCGCTCGTGAAGTCGGAATCAATGCTAGAACTATTTCTAATTATTTAGATTTACTTGAAGATATGCTACTCAGTTATCGTTTACCAGTTTTTAGCAGAAGGGCGAAGCGAAAATTAATAGATCATCCTAAATTTTATTTTTTTGATGTAGGGGTTTATCAGTCAGTGAGACCAAAGGGCTTTTTAGATTCGCGAGAAGAGATAGAGGGGCATGCTTTAGAGACTTTAATTTTACAGGAGTTAATCGCACTCAATGAATATTATGAGCTTGGCTGTAAAATTTACTACTGGCGAACGGTTAATGGTCAAGAGCTAGATTTCGTTTTATACGGACCTAAGAATTTTCTTGCTATAGAAGTAAAACGCTCGAAGTCTATAAACTCCACTGATTTAAAAAGCCTAAAACTCTTTCTAGAAGACTATCCTGAAGCTAAAGCCTATATGGTTTATGGTGCTGATAAGAAATTATTTCTAGAAAATGGTGTAGAGTGTTTGGGGGTAGAAGGTTTTTTTAAAGAAATACCAAAAATACTGGGCATAGATGCCTAATTTATTGACTCTACAAG
>DAISHM010000093.1:0-6024 GCA_036822535.1 Candidatus Caenarcanales bacterium | reverse complement strand
ATTATTCTTGATAATGGTCATTTATTGTTTTTTAGATATTATGCAAAGGAAAAATTTTAATTATTTAATTCAGAATTTATAATATTTAGTCTTTATACTCAATATAACAATTTTAAATGATGAAGATTTTGATTTTAATTAGCTCTTCTCTAATCTCTTTACTAGACTTGTTTTTAAAATCCTTATGACCTAAAGATAGGCGAGTAAAATACTCAGCAATATTTTTAATATAAGCAATTTTTTGCCTAGATAAACCTATCTCCCTGAGCTGCTCATCTCTTAAACTAGCTTCCAGACTAGCACTAGTTGGTAAATTTAAAAAATACTCGGGTCTAGAGTGATTACCCTCAGATAATTTTTCTAAACGTAAATAAATTGCATCAGCTGCTTTTACTGAAATCTGCTGGCCAATAATCGCCCTTAAAAGAGTAAGAAAAGGGTTCATCGCTGAACTTAAAATAGTATCTGGGTAAGACTGAATCAGCGAAGCGATAATAGGATCTCGCTGAGCTAATTCTGAGCAAGCCTCATCCCAATAATCAGGATAAACCCTCTGTGTCATTAGCTAACTGTTTCTTTACTCTGTACCATAAATTTAAATTCATCAATATCAAAGTCTATCTTCACTCTAGAATTAGGCTGCAATGCCTTAGATAAGATTAAATTCGCTAAAGCATTCTCAATCTTACTCTGTATAACTCTTTTCACAGGTCTAGCACCAAAAATTGGATCGTAACCTATCATACCGAGCTGTTCTAGAGCATAATCAGTAAGTTCTAGATCTATTTTCATCTCAGCAAGCCTTGCTTTCAAGCCGCTTAACTGAATCTCTACTATAGCCTTCATTTGTGAAAGCTGTAGTGGAGCGAATATCACTATATCATCTATTCTATTTAAGAATTCTGGTCTGAAATATGCTTTCATGGCATCCATCAGCTCCTCTTTTAGCTGCTCATCTCTAGCAGAGGCACTAGCTTGAGCTGCATCAGAGAATGGATAATCAGAGTCATCTTCATCAGACTTTATTACTGGTAAAGCAGTCCCTAAATGCTTCTCTACTATAAGCTGACTACCGAAATTACTAGTCATAATAATAATACAGTTTTTAAAATCAACTCTTTTACCTTTACTGTCAGTAAGCGAGCCTTCATCTAATATTTGTAAAAGTACATTAGAAATATCTAAATGTGCTTTTTCAAATTCATCTAAAAGCACTATAGAATAAGGCTTCCTCCTTACAGCTTCAGTAAGCTGCCCGCCTTCTTCGAAACCTACATAGCCTGGGGGCGCTCCAATTAACCTAGCCACTGTATGCTCTTCCTGATACTCAGACATATCTAGACGAATCATCGCATCCTCATCATCAAAAAGGCACTCAGCTAAAGCTTTAGCGAGTTCTGTTTTACCTACTCCAGTAGGGCCTAAAAACATAAATGAACCGATAGGGCGCTTCGGATTAGAAAGACCTGCTCTAGATCTTTTCACTGCCTCTGCAACTACCCTAACAGCCTCATGCTGACCAATAACTCGCTTGTGCAGCTCTTCTTCTAGATTTAATAATTTTTCACTTTCTTCTGCAAGCAGCTTAGTTACAGGCACTCCAGTCCAACTAGACACTATATCTGCGATATCTTGTTCATCTATTTCTTCTTTCAGGAGTTGATTATTTTTATCTTTAGAATTATCACGTATCTCTCTCTCCTTGAGCTGCTTTTCTAACTCTAATAAAGTACCAAATTTAAGCTCAGCTGCACGCTGTAAATCAGCCTTACGCTCAGCCTCTTCTATCTGTACTTTAGTTTTATCTATTTTCTCTTTTATTTCCTTAGTACCTACTATTTGCTGCTTTTCTCTCTGCCACTGCTGTCTAAGCACCGCAGCCTTAGCTTCAAATTCTTTTAATTCAGCTTCCACCTTATCTAATCTTTCTCTATTCTCATCCTCATCAGCTTTTAAAGCCTCTCGCTCTATCTTATGCTGCATAATTTTATGATCGAGAATATCTAATTCTCTAGGTGCTGAATCTATCTCCATACGCACCTTTGCAGCAGCTTCATCGACTAAATCTATAGCCTTATCTGGTAAGAACCTATCAGTAATATAGCGATTACTTAATTTAGCCGCAGCGACTAAAGCATTATCCTTAATCCTGACTCCGTGATGCACTTCATATTTATCTTTAAGTCCTCTTAGTATAGATACAGTCTCGTCTACACTCGGCTCTGAGACTTGAACTAACTGAAAACGTCTTTCTAAAGCAGCATCCTTTTCTATATATTGCCTATATTCGCTATAAGTAGTAGCACCTATACAGTGTAATTCTCCTCTCGCTAAAGCTGGTTTAAGTAAATTACTAGCATCCATAGCACCATCTGTAGCTCCAGCTCCGACTACAGTATGAAGTTCATCGATAAAAAGCACTATCTCACCTTCACTAGCTTGAACTTCTTTTAATACAGCTTTTAATCTTTCCTCAAACTCGCCCCTAAACTTAGCTCCAGCGATTAAAGCCCCCATATCTAGTTCTATAACTCTTTTATTTTTAAGCCCCTCTGGCACATCATTGTTAATAATTCTTATAGCTAAACCCTCAGCTATAGCTGTTTTACCGACCCCTGGCGCTCCCACTAGCACTGGATTATTTTTGCGGCGGCGAGATAAAACTTGAATTACTCTACGAATTTCTTCTTCTCTACCGATCACTGGATCTAATTTCCCTTCTAAAGCTATCTGCGTAAGATCTTTAGCGAACTTCTTTAAAGCTTCGTTAGTAGCTTCAGGATTATCACTAGTGACTTTTTTACCTTTTCTAATTTTTACTAAGGCTTTCTTTAGTTTATCTTCATTAAGTCCTTGTGCTTCTAGCAGTGGTTTTAGAAAAGCTGCTTCATTAAAAGCAGCTAAGAATAAATGTTCTAGAGAAACGAAATCATCTTGATTATTTTTAGCAGCATTAATCGCGTTATTTAAAAAATCTTGAGTTTTAGCTGATACAGCAAACTGCTCATTAGCAAGAGAAAGAGGGCTAGCTTTAGGTTTTTTCATTAAAAAATCATAGATCTGCTTACTAATAGCTTCAGTATTAGTTTTCAGAGACTCTAAAACTTTAAATAGGTCTGTCTCCTCAAATTTATCTATATTTAAGGCGGAATAGACTATATGCTCTGGTTCTATAATCGACTGATCTAGCTTCTTTAAGAGCGTACGGCAGTTCATGATTACAGTCTGTGCGTTTTGAGTAAACTTACTAAGATCCATATTATTGAAATTCTAACAAAATAAGGCTGTATAAGGAATGTGAAAAAGCCTTTTCCGTATTAAAATAGTATTTTAGTATTAAAAGACATGGTAGATTCAATCGCAAATAATATAGTAAGCTCTCAAAGCAGTTTAGCTACCTTGACTAATCTTTTACCAGACCTTGCACCTAGCTTACAGATAGTAGGTTTATTATTTGTTTTAAGTTTTTTACCAATCATGGTAGTCTCCATGACTCCTTTTTTAAGAATTATTCTAGTAATAGCACTACTAAAGCAGGCTTTAGGTACACAGAACTCCCCACCGACTATGGTAGTAGTAGGTTTAGGTTTATTTTTAACTGGCTATATCTTAGGCCCAGAGCTAAATCAAATGAACACCGAAGCTCTTATCCCTTTAGCAAATAAAGAAATTCGGCTCCCCGAAGCTTTAGATAGAGCTTATGAGCCTTTAAAAATGCACATGCTAAGGAATGCAGACAGTAAAGATATTAAATTCTTCTATGAACTTGCACGCACGCCTCTTCCGAAAAACAGTCAAGAAATATCTCCTAGAGAATTAATAGTCTCTTACCTCTTAGGTGAATTACGAAAAGCTTTCCAGATAGGCTTTTTAGTCTTCATCCCCTTTCTTGTCATAGATATTATAGTCGCAAACATTCTCCTAGCTTTAGGTATGATGATGCTTTCGCCGACCATAGTCTCTCTTCCTTTTAAATTGATGATTTTCGTAGCTATTGATGGCTGGCAACTTATAATAAAAGGATTAGCGAATAGCTTTAATTAAAATACATGGATTGGGTACCAGAAATTATTAGAGAGGGGATGCTGACAGCCATATTTATATCAGGGCCTCTAGTTTTAGTCGCTGCTGGTCTAGGTTTGATCGTAGGTATATTACAGGCAGCCACTCAAGTACAAGAACAGACTATCGGATCAGCGGTAAAGCTAATCGGAGTCTTTATGGTTTTAATCATAGGTGGTTTTTATATATTTTCATACCTAAAAAAATACACTGAGAAGAACATAGTTAGAGCCTTTCAGCTAATACCTACTTTAGAGCATCACCCGATGCCTCGTAAAAATTACTTTACTCCAGTCACGAAAAAAGATTCTAAGCTACCTGGTATACCTAAAAATCTAGATATGAAAAAACCAGAGCCTATACCACCTAAAGATCCTTCTAAAATAAAAGCTCGGGATATGGCTACTGGTCCAGATACGGTTAAAGGTCCAGCGAGTAAAACTATTCCACAGCTTGGTAAACCACCTAGCCAGTCACAGACTAGTAAGCCTACTAATCTAAATAACCAGAATATTAAACCTGCAAATCCAGCGCCTGCTAATCAGACCAGGACTACTGCTCCAGCGCCGGTTAATAACCGAGCTACTGCCCCAGCTAAGACTAATCAGACCGGAAACACACGCCCTACGACTAACTCAAGACCAAACACGAATAACACAAGACCAGCTGCTACTAATAATACGAGACCCAAACTCACTCCTGAATTGGTAGAAACAGCTCCAGCACAAAACACAAATGATACAGTAGTGAGCCCAGCTAATGCACCAGCAGCACCAGTAAACAGTCCAGCTGCTAGTGAAAGTTCTTTCTCTAGTGCTATTGAGAAATTAAAAGATAATGCTAAGCAGGGAGATGGCGAATAAGCATGCTAAACGAGCTTAACCAAGCTTTTTTTGGTAATCCTATTCTCATGAGTGGCACTCAGTGGATAATCAGTGCTTCTTTAATTTTCGCAAGAGTAGTTAGCTTTATTCACATGGCACCGGTCTTCTCCGATAAAGCCATTCCATCTTTAATTCGCATATCAGCCTCACTATTACTCACATTAGTACTTTTTGATATACTGCCGAATATTACAGAGCCAGCTACTGGCTATTATTTACCATATGTATTGTTTTTGAATATCGCATTAGGCTTTATGATGGGCTTCGTTAGCCGCCTGATGTTCTCTATAGTTATCGCTGGGGGTGAAATGATGGACTCTTCAATGGGATTCTCTTCTGCACAAATGTTCGACCCTGCTTCTGGCGCGCAAACTACTATGTTTGGTAAATTTATGTCATCTTTAGCGATAATGGTTTTCTTTTTCTGCGAAGGCCCCGAAAATCTAATTCGTGGTCTGCATAAGAGTTTCACTACGTTTCCACTTTATGCAGCGAATATTAACTACGATATAGATAAGGTCATCAATCTTACTGGAGATATAATCAGCATGGGCTTTATAGTAGTTAGCCCGATAGTATTAACGATATTACTTAATGATTTAATCCTAGGGCTAATCTCTAGAGCAGCACCGCAGATTAATGCATTTCAGGTCAGTTTTACTATTAAACCGACATTAGGAGCGGTAATTTTCATTCTAATCTTACCTCTATATATGTCTGGCTTAATAAATCTACTCTCTAGCCCTTCACGATATTTTTAGAAAATCCATAAAGAACTAAACTCAAAATCAATGCTAGTGCAGCTACAGATATATCTAAAACTCCTAGATTATAGTGTTTAACTAAAATAAATAAAAGGAAAGCCGTAAAAACCGCTCTAGAAATGGCGATGATAAAAACGCTTTTTGAAATAATTTTTAAAATAACGAAAGAAAATTTAAGCATACGTAAATATATCTGAAAAGCTACTGAAGCTAAAGCTATCCCAGAAAGAGTTTCTGGCTTTAATAAGAAACAGACTGCTAGAAAAATTAAAACTAAAATTAAGTTAATAATTTCAAAATCAAGACACAGAATC
>DAISHM010000092.1:0-6044 GCA_036822535.1 Candidatus Caenarcanales bacterium | reverse complement strand
GCTTAAATTGTTTGAAAATAATTAAGATTACTCTTATTTAGACTAGTTTATCTATGTTCTAGGTAATACGAAAAATCTATTGGGACTAATCTATTTGCAGTATTGAAGGTGGAGACGTTATGTCAAGCATACTAGATGGCATAAAGAATTTTAAATTAAGTAGCAGTGATATTACTGAGCTTTATGTTCAACTAGCTGATCCAGAGACGGTAAAAAAGAATAAAGAGTCTGCTTCTTCGAGCAGTTCTAAAGTGAATTTACCTGCTGTGGTAAATTCGTCTAATTTAGTGAATTCATTAAATACAGTCTCCGAAACGAAAAACTCAGTAAAATCTCCAGTGCTTACTAGAGAAAGAGAAGATTTCGCTGAAAAATTTACTGCTCAGCGTGAAAAGTACGAGGCTAAAAGTAATAGCAAAAGATTAAATACTGCTATAGACTATCATTCTGAATTAGACTCTGTGAAAAATAATGTTAATCTAGCTAAAAATGAAGTAAAAGGCATAAAGGATTTACTCAATTCTTTAGCTTCTGCTGATTTAGATGATGAGTTAATTGATGCTATAAAGAATGGTTTAAACAACGCAATTAAGACTTTATCTGATGTTAAAAATAATACTGAAATTAAAGGGAAAGATGTTTTCTCGTCTAATTTGGTTATAGCGACTCCTACTAGTTCTGATCAGCCGAATATTGCTACAGTAACAGAACCTTCATTAGTGCCTAAGCCAGATTCAGTGAAAAACCTTAGTTCTACAGGTTCTATTAATTCAATAAGTGTAGGTTATTTTGATAGTTTCGGTAGTAAAATTTTTGCAAATGATAAATATGTAGTTGTCGCAGCTAAGGATGCTGCATCTTTGAACACCACAGATCTTAATGAAGATAAAAAATATAACGATGGTGCGGTAGATGTCTTCGACGCTCAGACTGGAGCTGCTTTAGGAAGGTATAGACTTGGAGAGTCGGGAAATGGTTTTAGTACAGGGATTAATGACTCTAAATATTTTACTGGTCTTACCAGTATAGGTGGTGGTAAAACCACTTATAAAAACGATTTTCGAAATCTAAATTTCGGAGCTGACTTCGATGTTGAAGGTGACTATATGGTAGTCGGAGCCCCTAGTTTAGATTGTAAGTATAAAAATGGTACAGCTTTTCTTTATGACATAAAGAATGAGACTTTAATTAAAGAACTAAAAATGCCGACTGGCTCTGAGGATGCGAATTTTGGTAAATCTGTAGAAATAATTGATAATAAAATCTATGTTTCGAGTTTTAGTGATAAATCTAAAATTTACACTTTTGATATGGCTGGTAATAGTACTGGTGTTATAGAATCTCCTAACGGAACAAATTTCTTGGGTTCAGATATTACAGCTTCTGGCGATAACTTGATCATTTCAGCATCTAAGGAAAGAGTAGATGGTAAAAATGGTGCTGGCGAAGTGTATGTCTATGATAAAAATACTAATGCCTTAAAATACACTTTAAAATCACCAGTTGTTGGTAATGAAAATGGCTTTGGTACTAAAGTTGAAGCTTATGGAAATTTATTAGCTGTTTCTGAACCGATGAGATTTGGTGATAAAGGTGACAATAGAAGTGGTAATGTCCACTTATTTAATAGTGATACTGGAGAATTTATAAAGAGTTTAAAAACTAGTTCATCTCTGAGTGCTGGCGATAGATTTGGTTCTGCTTTAGCCATATCTGATAAATTTATAGCTGTCGCTGCCGAGGGGGATGATACCGAAGGTAAAGATACTGGTGCGGTCTATGTCTTTGATAAAGAGACTGGTGTAGAATTAGCGAAAATTACTAAGTCTGGATCTAAAGAATTCGGCTCATCCTTAGCGATTAAAGATAATGAATTACTTATAGGCTCTACAGTAGATAATGTTTCTTCTGGTGGTACTAATTATCAGGAAGCTGGTACTGTCTATAAATATGATATTAGTTCACTAGAAGCTAACGCAGATGCATATAAGACAGCTTTAGCTGCAAAGCAGGCTGAGGGAGTGGTCGCGACAGGTTTAGATGTGAACTATCTTAAATCTATAGATGTAGATGCTTTAGCTACAGCTGCTCCTGCGGATTTGAATAATACATTGGGGGTGATTAATAAGAATTTAGATCAAATTCTTTCCAGTGTATCTTCAATAGATTCAGCAGTCTCACAGAGTTTAAGTTCTTTACAGTCTACTATTACGACTTTAAGTCCTACTACGCCAGATTTAGGGCCTAATACGGGAAATATTACAGTAAATCCTAGTAATATTCCAGTGCAGGCTAATGCAGATCCTAATGTGGTAACTAATGTCCTACCTTCGGTAAATACTGTTCCTAACTAGGGTAACACCACCGACTACTGTTACACCACCACCTACTACGGTTAGTACTAATAATATTAGTCAGTCACAGTTAGATGATATGGAGGATGAAGATGCTGTAGCTTTAGACTCTTCTAATAAAGTGTTTAAAGTCGGTAAAAATGGTAAATATTCATTTGATTTTAATGATACAGGAACTACTACCACTACCGTAGAAATTAAAAAAGATGGTCAATCACAGTCTATGAAAGTGATAATGGATAAATCTGTAGCAGAAGCAATGCGATCTGGGATGGAAGATGGTGATGAAGACTTAATTAAAAAAGTCAGCAAAGCAATAAATAATGATTTCGAGAAAGGTAAAACCTATGATTTATCTGGTAAATCACTAGATAATGTTATTAAGAAAATTAATAAGATCGGTAATGGTGGAGTTAATCCAATTTAGTATTATCTGAGAATCTATTTATTTAAAGTTTCACTGCTAATATACCAATATTCTTTTTGTTAGCTAGTTCTATAGCCTCTCGCTGATTGACGAAAAAGGTTTCTTCAGCTTCAAAGGCAATAAAACCATTTTCACCTAAGCTTCTTACTGTACCGAGTCCGATAGTAGGTACATCGAAACGCTGGTCTTGATTGGGTTTCGCTACTTTGCAAATGAATATATCTTTATTCTTATCCCAGAGGGTTTTTAGTTTTTTAGCTCTTTTAATACATTTGTCCGTGCCTTCTATGGCTTCTATAGCATAAATACTGCGATTAGAGACTACTGCGGTCTGACCAATGTCTTCTGCTGCAATGCTTTTAGCGATTTTTAGACCATAGCGAATTTCTTTCCATTCATCTTCACTAGGACTGCGTTTAGTGAAAATCTGTTCTGATGGAAATAAATCTCTAAGATACTGGGTTTGGTCTAAGACTTCTAAATCATGTTCCTCTTCTAGATAGCGGGCGAGTTTTAATTGAATCGAATCATCACTGAAATCATTAAACTCTTTTAAACGCTTTAATAATGAGAAATCTAGCTTATGAATATTTTTAAAAAAATCTAATTTAAGTACTTTACCTAAAAAAATTATTTTTTTAACTTCTAGCTTTTTAGCGAGGTCTAGAATTTTTAAAACCTCTACTGGACTGTACTTATAGGTCTCATACTCCTCTTTAAGTAAAGTGTAAGCTGAGTCAGTAAGTGCACAGCAGACTGGAGTGAAGCCTTGTTTTTCTAATGCTTTAGCAGCGAGATATGGTAGCTCGCCATAACCTGCTACTAGACCGATTTTTAGATTTGAGGATGGGGCTGTCATGATTTTAAGTTTATTAAAGAAGTTTTAGACACAAACCTCTCCCTGTATGGCTATCTCAGAATCCTCTAAATTAAACCATTTTAGTATAGTGCTACCTATATCAGCAAAACTTTTTCTAGTACCTAAGTCTTTAGCTGATAGTGAAGGACTATAAATCAGTAAAGGTACATATTCGCGAGTATGATCTGTGCCTGCGGCGGTCGGGTCACAGCCATGATCTGCTGAAATGAAGAGTATGTCTTCTTCTGAAACTAGTTTTAAAATTTCAACTAATTGAAAATCGAATTCTTCTAAAGCTCTCGCAAAGACCTCTGGATCTCGTCTGTGACCATAATTAGCATCAGTCTCGACTAGATTTATAAATAAGAGTTCTTGCTCACTATTTAGGATTTTTTCTATATCCGTAACCCCTACTCCAGAGAATTTACTAGAGCGTATTAATTCAGCTTCATGCTTGACGTAGTCACCTTTCATAATCTCTGTCAGCTTTTCTAGACCATCTAAATTATTTTTCGTATGTATATTAAAAGGCACTCCTAGTCCAGTAAAAATGTCTTGGATTTTCCCGAAACCAATCACTGGAATATTATTCTCGCCTAGTGTCTCTAAAATACTTTTACTGTGAGGCAATACTGCATAATCATGACGTTTATCATTCTGTCTAATGAACTTTAGATCACTCTGTTTATCTGGGTTATCAGTGAAAGGTCTTGCAATAATTCTTGCTACTTCATGTTCACCACGCATAATCTCTCTTGCTATAGTACACCATTCATAAAGCTTTTCCAGTGGAACTACTGAACTGTGGGTAGCTATTTGCATTACTGAATCCGCACTGGTATAAATGATCGGGAAGCCAGTTTGGATGTGCTCTTCTCCATAATCTTTTAGTAACTCTGTGCCGCTGTAAGGTAGGTTACAGAGAATACCATTTACGCCAAAGGCATTTTTCAATTTTTCTATAATACTCTCAGGGAAACCATTTGGGTAGTAAGGGAATGGATGTGTAGTCTTTATGCCTACCATTTCCCAGTGGCCAGTGATAGTATCTTTAGCTTTATTAAGTTCTGCCATTTTCCCCCAAAGTCCAATCTGCTCTAGGTTCTTCTCTGAAATAGGCTCAGTGACTTTCAGTGGGCTTATTTTATGAATGCCAAGTTTAGTTAGATTCGGGATTTTAAAACTACGGCCTTTTTGCTCGCAGTAAGAAACTACGCTATTAAAAGTATTAGACTCTTCTTCTTCATCAAAGTCCTTATAATCAGGCATGGAACCTATTCCTAGAGCGTCGATGATAAAGATAATGGCTCTTTTCTTAAGCTTTTTCATAGTTTTTGTACTAGTTATATTTTAGCAGCCTGTGATAGTATTTAATTTCTGGACGGGCCTTTAGCTCAGCTGGTTAGAGCGCACGCTTGATAAGCGTGAGGTCACTGGTTCGAATCCAGTCAGGCCCATTGATAGTGCTAGCAACGTCGCGGGCACCCGCATCGGCTCGCCCCCCTGGGCCACCCAAAGCCCATCACACCCACGGCTGTTGTCAGTTGCCGGGCGTCGCACTGTCGGCGTTGCTCTGGGCGCGCGCCGCAGGTGGCACCATGTCCCCGCAGTGGCCCCCCCGCGGGTGGCAGCGCGACAGCCGTTTGCATGTCAACCACGCCGCCGTCTGTGGCCTGTGCGGCTGGAACGCCTCCACCGCGTAGTGCGAGCACGATGGATAAAACCGGCACCTCCCACCAAGGAACGTCCCCAGCGTGTATTGGTAGACGCGCAGCAGCGCGATCGCCGGCCAGGCGATGACCGCGTGCCAGATCGGTTTATCAAGGCCGGCAGGCTTCACCCCGGTCGCCCCTTGCTCGCCCGCGCGCTCCACGCCTCGGCCAGTTGCTTGGCCGCCGTTTGCAGCGCGTGCTGGTACGCTTGCAAACCCATCGGCTCGTGCGGTCGCGCGCTGACAATCAGGTCATGCCCCGCCGGAAGTTCCACCCGGCACAAACGAAAGGCCTCGCGGATCAGCCGTTTGATCGCGTTCCGCTGCACGCTGGTGCCACCACCCTTGGAGATCGACAGCCCCAGCCGGGTCTTCCCCGTCGCGCTTGGCACCGCGTGGATGCGCAGCGGCCCACGCGCAACACTCGTGCGCCCCGCATACGCACGCTCATAATCACGCCCGCGCGTGATCCGGTCGGCTTTGCGCAATGTCCGCTTCGGGCCAGCCACGCCCGCATTGTTCGCCTGGCCCTCGGGCCAAAAAACCCACGCCCCCGGGTGGGCAAGGGCCGCATCGGGCACCAGAGCACGCCGGACTGCCCCCGCAAGCTCCACCAGCCCCGCCCCCGTGCGCACGCTCGTGAGCACATCATCCCCCCGCACAGGCTTCCCAAGGTCCCCCCGCAGCCCAACG
>DAISHM010000091.1:0-6056 GCA_036822535.1 Candidatus Caenarcanales bacterium | reverse complement strand
ATGAAAGTTTTTACTCTAGCCCTTTTTACATTAAAGACCCTTGGTCTAGTAAAGCCTTACAGGGCTTAGATGAAAATGATGCTCTACTCTTTATCGGTACTGGTCTAACTATGATAGATAAAGCTATTGAGCTGAAAATGCGCGGACACAGAGGTACTATCTATGCACTATCTCGCCATGGTTTTCTACCTAGTAAACATAAACTTGATTTAGAGCCGATAGCTGTGGATTTCACTAAACTTCTAGAATGCTCGAAAACAAAGGATTTCAGCATAGTAGATATAGTACATGATGTAAAAATTAAGATCCGTGCTTTAGATAATAAAGAAAACTGGCGACAAATCATAGATAAACTACGCCCACATATACAAACTCTGTGGCAGAGACTGAGTGAGCGTGATAAACGTCGATTCCTGCATCGCCTCAGACCTATTTGGGATATACACAGACATCGCATGGCCCCAGAAATATCTTTTATTTTAGAGTCGATGCTAGCCGATTCCAGCCTAGAGATTCATGCTGGAAGGATTATTGAGTATAAAATCGATGAAGCAGAAAAAAAAGTTAATGTGATTTATTTCGATAAAAAAGATAAAAAGGAAAAATCTATAAAAGTAGCCAGAGTACTTAATTGTTCTGGACTTGAGTTTGACTTCTGTCAGATCGAAGATCCTTTATTAGGTAAGCTTTTAAATGATGGCTTAATTAAACCAGATAAGCTTAGTCTGGGTTTTGAGACTAATTTAGAAGGAGCTTTAATTAGCAAATCAGATACTGCTTCTAAAGTCTTATATACACTAGGGCCTGCTTTGAAGGGTATGCTTTGGGAAAGTACTGCTGTTCCTGAAATTAGGTCACAGGCTTATAATTTAGCTAAGCTTTTAGTTAATGTCTCACAGAGCAGCTTAGAAACTACTTGATGCTGACTTGACCACTGTTCGTGAGCTTGCATACCAGTAATATTAGTAACTCCTAAAATCGCTTTTATACTCAAACCGAATCTGTGAGCTACTTTAGCGACACCATATAATTCCATATTTTCTAAAACTAAACTAGAATTATATGCAGAGCAAATCTCCCTACTTAGATCCCTACTCATAGTAATTTCTAAGGATGATATACTCAGTGCTTTTTCTAATTCTAAATTTTTATCTATACTTAGATGATATTCTGCATAAGGCTTAGGCACGTAAGCTCTATGTAAAATGCTATTAGGTAGAGAAATTAATGATTGACTTACTGAAAAAACAGGGAAATCCCAATCTATATCAGTATCTGACATTAAACCAGCTGTACCAAGAAAATAAATACAGCTAATCTCTTTTAGGTAATTGATCTGTGGCTTTTCTAATCTGAGATTAAGCAAATATTTTTCTAAATTTAAAGCAGCTTCCAAGTAGCCTATACCTAGATGAAGAATTTTGATTTTATCTTGATCTACTTTGAGATATTTAGTTTCCTCATCCCAAGCAGCACATATCAATATCATAGTATTCATTAAATCCTAGAACTTTAAAATTTATCATTTCTTTATTGCAAATTATTCTCAATAAAATCTAGAATAAGAAATAGAAACTTGAGAATAATTCTCAAATAGAAAAAATAGTTGTTAAACACAATTACTAAGCCTAAAGTCTCGGAGTCTTTAATTAATGGATTAAAGACTGATGGCGAGCGTAGCAATAACAGTATATTTTTAAACCATTCAGAAGCCACAGAAGAAACTAATATCAGCAAAGAATTAGCTAAGCTCTCTAAGGCTCCTCAGAGCCTAGAGGCAGATATTAATAAAGAACTATCTAGGCTTTCTAAAACACATCGAAATCTAGAATCTAACGCGGTAAAGATAGAAAACTTTACTGCAAACACCGCTTTATCTGAGATAGGTATAGGTCTAACATCTATGCTTCTAGAGGGAAAGTTCTCTGGTGATAACTTCATGTACATAGTGAATAGCGCAGAAGAATTTCTTGCAAATAAAACTAAATCCTTATCAGAACCTATGAAAGAAATGCTTTTTAAGGGTGCAAGCAAACTAGGACTTAATGTAGAGAATAAAGAAGAAAAAGCAGCTAAACTCTTCGATGAGAATGAGGATAAAGTAATGGCTACCTATGTCAGAGCCTTATCAGTATTAGGCATAGCAGCGAGCAGCTTAGATCATTTGAGGACTAAAAATGAATCACCCCGAGAACCGACTAAGATAAAACAGCTCTCTAAATTCTTATCTAGCGCCATTATGCTTTTACCTGCATTACCTATGATAGCCACTTATAGTGCAAAACACAGAATGGCAGAGCTTATGCTAAAAATTAAGCCGAAGAATCCTTACGCAAGCAAGCTGCAACTCACTGCCAATGAAGATTTCATCTGCTTTAATGAAGCTATTTTATTAGGCACTAGGAAATTATTAAGCTCACTAATGCCAAACCATAAACGCATAATAGAGCTTTCTGCAAGCTTGTTTTCTTCATTCCAAAGTCTAGGAAATGCTAATGCCACACTCTTAGGTGGAGAAAATGAAAAGACTAACCTGAATCTCTTTAAGAGTAAGCTAATTAAAAAAACCATACCAGAGAATATTTATCCTTTAGCTCAGAAAAGCTTTAATATACTAGGATTAAAGCTACCAGATTCTGGAACACTTGATAAAGTATCTGTGTTTATTGATAAACAGATAGATAGCGTAAACCAAAAATTAGCAATGCTTAAACATTAAATTTAAACTCTATTACATCACCATCCGCAACTACGTATTCTTTTCCTTCGTCACGAGCTTTACCAGCGGATCTCGCATTTACTCTACCTTTACAGCTAACAAAATCATCATAAGCAATTACTTCTGCTTTAATAAATCCTCGCTCAAAGTCAGTATGTATCTTACTCGCTGCCCTTGGAGCCTTATCTCCAATATTTATAGTCCAAGCCCTTACTTCTTTTTCACCAGCAGTAAAATATGTCTGTAAACCCAGTAAACGATAAGTTTCACGAATCAATTTCTTTAAACCCATCTCTTTAACGCCCAGTTCACTTAAAAATTCATCTTTCTCTTCATCATCTAAGCCAATTAACTGTGCTTCAGCGTTAGCACAAATCATAACTAAGCCACAAGCCTCATCAGCAGCAAATTTCCTGACTTTTTCTACATACTCATTAGTCTCTTTTGCTATATCAGCTTCAGATACATTAGCAGCATAGATTACCTCTTTTAGAGTTAATAAGCCATAAGACTTAATCTTAAATTTCTCATCCTCGGTCAGCGAAGCTGCTTTAGCAGGTTTACCTTCTTGTAAGTAAGGTAATATTTTTTCAAAAATTTTATCTATTTCTAGAATTTCCTTATCGCCAGATCTCAATTTCTTAGAATATTTCTCACGGCACTTCTCCACTAAATCTAAATCTGCAATAGCAAGCTCAGTATTAATTAAATTAATATCATCGATAGGATCTACCTTTCCCGAGACATGGATGACGTTAGGATCATCAAAACATCTCACTACGTGAACTATTAAATCAGTCTCTTTAATGTTAGATAAAAATTTATTACCCAAACCCTCTCCCTGACTAGCTCCTTTCACTAAACCTGCTATATCTACAAACTCTATAACCGCTGGAACAATTTTTTGACCATTTACTATAGCCTGCAATTCCTTTAAACGTGAATCTGGAACTATGACCATTGCAGTATTAGGCTCAATAGTACAGAAAGGATAATTAGCAGCCTCTGCTGTTTCATTATTGCTGAGAGCATTAAAGAGAGTGGATTTGCCTACGTTCGGTAAGCCTACTATACCTGCTTTTAACATCAAGCCACATTATAGCAGTCTTGCTAGCCCGATATCTTCGACTTTAGCCTTTACTGAAGCTTTGTTAATATCTGGACATTTTACAGTAATAGTCGCACCTACAGTACCACTGGTCAAAGCTTGACAGCGAAACTCTAATTTCAAATGAGCAGATTCACTGATAACACGAATATTCTCACCGCCTCTAATCATCTGCTGCTGTACCAGCATATTTCTTTTAAGTGGACTACCCGCTGCAAGATTAGTATTGAGCATAACATTACCTAAAGGGGCATCAGCGTAAAGATCATAATCACGAGGAATTACCAAACGCTTTTCTGTAGCGAAATTCTCTATAGATAGCAGCTCATTTACTGCATGATTTTTTTTACTAACAAGCACATTACGATATTTAAGAATTTTAACTTGAACATTAATAAACTCACCATTTTTAGCTTTTACTAAAAGGGTTTGAATATCACTTTTAGAATTAGGATTAAAGCCTGAAATAGTCACTGGGACACTTGGTAAATTCCCTAAAAATTTTTTCATCGGCACTACAGGCCCCATCAATTCATACTTAAAGTTACTAGCATTAACATTTTTATCTAAATACTCTATTACTTTAGGTTTAAGATTTAACCAAAAAGCAGAGGTATCTTGCTTAGTGGCTTCTTCTGCACTTAGACCCAAACTAGTGAAAATAAATACTAGAACTAAAAGAAATCTCATCTGATTATTAAATGCCACAAAGAAAAATCTAGTTAACTAGATTATTAGCTTGCTGTAGCATTTCACTAGAAGCTTTTATAGCATTACTATTAGCTTCATAAGCTCGCTGAGCAGTAATCATATTTACTACTTCTTCAACTACCTTTACATTACTCATTTCTAAAAACTTCTGCCTAAGTGACCCGAAACCAGTATCTCCAGGAGTACCTTCCTGTGGAGTACCACTAGCGTTCGTTTCACGATATAGATTCTGAGATAATTCTAGAAGACCTGAATTATTAGTAAATTTAGCAATTCTAATATTACCAACTATTTCTTCTTCAGAATTTCCACCTCTAACTACAGCTACAGTGCCGTCTCTATGGATTTTAACTTCTTGTACGTTAGTGCCTAAATTAATGCTGGGGAAAAGACCATAACCTTGGCTACTGAGTAATTCACCAGTTTGACCATCTATCTGTAAATTTCCATCACGGGTATAGACTATATTTCCATCTGGATTTACCACTTGTAAAAATCCATCTCCCTCTATAGCTATATCTAGTGGATCATTAGTATTATTCAAACTCCCCATTCCGAAAGATTTATCTGTAGAGCTTAATTCCACTCCTAGACCTATTTGTACACCATTAGGACTGGTTCTTCCGTCCGAAAGTACCGCACCAGGAGCAGTAAGTACCTGTGAAAATAAAGTACTAAAATGAGCCTGTGATTTTTTATAAGCAGTGGTATTAATGTTCGCAAGATTATTAGAAATTAAATCTATATTGGTTTGCTGGGCTTGCATTCCAGTTGCAGCAGTATTCAAAGCTCTTTCCATAAAAACTTTATTGACTTATTTTATATAAAAAGATCTAAATCTTTTGTGCTAAAGCTCAGGAACAGTATAGAGAAATCGAAGTATTTTACATAAAGTCCTTAATTGATTTTTAAATAAATTGTGTGTACAATGTAATTACCTTCTGAAAGGACGTAATGAAAATGAACTTAGAACTAATTGATATAGGTAACTCTAAGGGTATCCGTTTACCTAAGACTGTAATTGAAGCCTGTGGGATTGAAAAATTTATGCAGTTAATTATAGAGGACGGAAAAATCATCATCAGTCCAGTTAAGTCATTAAGAGCTGGATGGAATGATGCTTTTAAAAAAGCTGGGCTTGATGAGCCTAGCAGTGCGATTACTGAGTTTTCACAAATCTCTAATGATTTCGATCACAATGATTGGACATGGTGAGAAGATTCGAAATTTATTGGGTTAATTTAGATCCGGCAGTGGGATCTGAGATAAAGAAATTACGTCCCTGCTTAGTTATTTCTCCAGATGAATTAAACCAAAATTTAAATACGGTAATAGTAGCCCCATTAACTACTAGCCTTAGAGCCTATCCCAGTAGGCTAGATCTAAAATTTAATGGTAAAAAAGGACAGATAGTTCTAGATCAAATTAGGACTATAGATAAATCAAGGCTCATAGAAAAAGCTGGCTCCATAAGTAGTTCTACTGCTAAAAAAATTATTGATCTACTTACAGAAATTT
>DAISHM010000090.1:0-6111 GCA_036822535.1 Candidatus Caenarcanales bacterium | reverse complement strand
TCTCCTTTAAGATCTTTTTTTATTTGAGTTAGAGGATCTTTTTCAAAAAGAATAGACCAGTCTAATTTTTTATTGAAATTTTGTTTAAAAATATCTTCATAAAAGTTCTTTAACTCTTGAAAATTAGTAATTTGCTTAATTTGTTCGATATTAACCTTGATATCTGGCTTTGGCAAAGTTGTTCTAACTCTTGGTAAGACACCTGTCCTAGAGAACATTGTAATTTTCAAATCCACAGGAAGCCTTTTATTAAATGATTCCAAGAAATATTGTGGCTCAGTGTAATTTAAGCTATTACTATTATCAAAAGATTTTATAAAATAGCCATCTTTAGTTAATAGCTTTATATAATCAATTGCACTTAGACTTGTGCCTTTGATACCTACATTAATAGTTATCCTTGTGGCTTTAGGATTTTGGTCCAATTTTTTCTGAGCTATTAGCCTAAGTTCATTAATTAATTTTTCAGGTGAAAGTGTCACGTTAGGATTTGCTTTATAACCTGTAGCAAGAACAACATCATCATAATTTTGCAGATTATTAGTTGAATTTACCTCTAATGAAGATTGCCTAGGAATGACAGCTTTAACATCTTTATTAAAGATATTTATCTGAACTCCTTTTGACTGTAAACTACTTAGTGTTTTTTTTAAAAGATCTTGAAGATATTCACCATAGATAATACGAGGAATAAATAGTAAGGACTTAGAGTCTAAAATATTGTCTTCAAAATATTTCCGTTTCTTAGATAGCAATTGATTGATTGATTGATTGATTGGAAAAAGAGTATTTTTAAATGATTCCTCCAAAAAACTATTAATTGTCTTGCGAATATGACTTTTATTGTCTCTAAACCATGTCATTAAATTTAAGCTTGGCAAAGACATATCCTTAGCAGGCATATTGACCAGGTGATCAATAATATTATTATTCTGAGAATAAGCAAAACCCGTCCCTAACTTCTCAGACTTTTCATAAATATCTACTGACAAAGCATTATTACTTTTTAGCCCGATAATTCTATCAAGGTGATTTAAGAAGGAAACACCAGCAACACCAGTACCAACAAGTGCTACTTTTCTATGATTAAATAAATGACCACTATTAACAGAATTCATAAATTCTTGGATTTGAATCATAGCACAGACATTCATGTGACTATAAAAATTATATTAATCCGAACTCCACACATCAGCCAAAACCTCTACCTGACTAAGAATCAAGCTTACTGCATCTTCTGCTTTATCTGGCGGATAACCGTATTTCTGAAGAGTTCTTCTAACTATGATTCTCAGACTCGCTCTAATACTCTCTCTTTTCTGCCAGTCTACAGTAGTGGATTTCCTAAGCTTTTCAGTAATTTCTTTAGCTATCATTTTTAGAGTCTCATCACCTAAATCTAAAGAATTAGCGATATTAAGAGCGAGAATTAAATCAAAGAACCTGCGTTTACCGTCCTCTAAGCCAATAATATAATCTGCGGCAGGAACTAATAATTCTTTAGCTTTAGTTTTATAAGCTGAATAATCAAAGCCACTAGATCTAGGAGTTTTTTTAAATAGTGTTCTAATTAAATCAAGTTTTTCTTTTAGTATAGTGAATGCTGCATCTAAATCTTGAGTAGGCTGTCCTTTACCAGATGAATCAGTATAAGTCTTATAAGCCTCTTTTAGATTATTAAATATCCCTATATAATCTACGATTAAGCCACTAGGCTTATCTTTAAAGACTCTATTTACTCTAGCTATAGCCTGCATTAGATTATGTCCTTTCATCGGCTTATCTACGTACATAGTCGTACAGCAAGGCACATCAAAGCCAGTTAGCCACATATCTCTAACTATGACTAATTTAAGTGGATCACTCGGATCTTTAAAACGTTTCTCTAAATCTTTTCTAGTGCTTTTGTTATACACATGCCTAAAAATATGCGGAGCATCTGAAGGAGAACCAGTCATGATGATCTTTATAGCTCCTTTATTAGGATTATCATCATGCCATTCTGCTTTTAATTTAATAATTTCATCATTATTAAGATCCAGTCTAGTTAAGCGTGGTTGATAGTATATAGGCACTGTAGCCTCGTCATCTACAGCATCTTTAATATCATAGATAGAGATATAATCTCCGAATACCGCTCTAGTATCTTTATCTCTTAATGATATAGGCGTGCCAGTAAAGCCGATGAAAGTAGCATTAGGAATAGCATCCCGTAAATGCCTAGCGTAACCATATTTATAAATACCTCGCTTATGGTCTAATTGAGCATTTAAGCCGTATTGGCTGCGATGTGCTTCATCTGAAATAACCACTATATTATCTCTAGAGTTTAAAACTGGGTGCCTTTCTTCATCTCCAGAAAGAGTGAATTTATGGACAGTAGTAAATATAATCCCGCCTACATCCCTTGCAGCTAAAGCTTCTCTAAGCTCTAATCTATTTTCAGCTTGAATCGGCTCTTGCCCGAATAATTCTTTAGTGTTACAGAAAGTGCCGTATAACTGCCCGTCTAAATCATTTCTATCAGTGACTACTAATATAGTCGGGTTTTTCAGGGCTGCTAATTTAATTAATTTAGCTACATAGCAGCACATAGAGATACTTTTTCCAGATCCCTGTGTATGCCAGATCACACCTGCTTTTTTACTATTTACTTCGACTTTCGCTCTTAAGACTAAAGCTGTAGAATTACTAGCTTCTTTTAAAATCGCTCCAGAAGCGATTAATGTTTTTATACTTCACATCAATTCCATCTAAAAGTAATTTATGAAAAGCCTTATTATTAATGATTAAATCTAAAGAATCTGGTCTTGCAAGCCTAGTAATGGTCTCAGTGATAGTCTCTAAAGGGATTTGTGGATTAATTCTCTCAAGAGCAGTGCTTAAAGTCTTTTTCAGAAGCACTTCAGTATAGCTGTCACGCTCTGGATTAGCACTATCTGGAGCTATATCTATTTCGTGAATGACATCCCAGCCGAGAGATTGAAACCATGGCAAGCAGTATTTTTCTTCTAATTCAGTTTCGGTGATCATGGGTTATTGTTTTGAACTCAGGTAGGCTTGTTTAGGATGACTTATCTGGTCAGGGTAAAGATACTGAAGTCTGTGATTATTAAGTAAAGCCTTGATAAGTGTTTCTCTTATATACTTACTGGTTCTACCTAAAAGCTGTGATAAACGCTGTAGGCTTTGCGGTCTTAGAGAACACAATTGAACAATAATTTCTTGTATTTCTGATTGACTCAGTTTTTTATTTTTCCTTGCTAATTCTGAAATCTTTTCCTCTGCTGTTTTGAAACTCAAATCAGGGGAGCTCAGTGTCAAATCGGGAGAGCTTAAGGGCAAATCAGGGGAGTTCTGTGTCAAATCGGGGGAGCTAAAATTTTTATTTAACACATAAGAAGTACCCCTGCCTACGCCCCTAGGAATTAAATATTTTTGCTTGACTAAACTAGCTAGGGCTTTAGTGATATCCGCGCGATGCTGCGAGGAGATATCTTTTAAGCGCTTATGATCTAAATACTGTTCCGACTCTGCAATCACCAAAGCCATACGCTCAATCTCAGAAAGGCTTTTAAAAGATTCTCCAAATAATTCACTAAGACTCTCTAAGCTTTCAGGTGAAATTAAACTTTCCATTCTCAATCGAAATATAGTTTGCTCTACATCTCTTTTTTCTATAATTTCAGGAGAACGCCAGTGTTGCTGAGTCCAATTTTGATATATTTTAGGCACACCTGAACCAGCTTGCTCACCAGCTCCAATTAACTGAAACATTTTCTGTAGACTGCGATTGCGACAGTCGCTATCACCACCCTTTCTAGCCTGCTCTACAGGAATTCTCATTAAACCTGGATTACGGAATTCAAAACGATAAGGACTTTTAATTACTAATATAGAAACAGATCCCATGTAATATGCATGCATCAACGTATTAACTACAGCCTCTCAAAGAGCTTCATGTACAGGAGTTTCAACTTTGCGCTTATTCCCTTCTAGCTTAAACGGTACTTTTAAATCGCTGACTAGCTTTAAATAAACTTTTCTATAAAAATCATAAATATTACCAGACCATGTAGCATCGGTAGTAATACGATCATCCCATCTATTAGTGATAGTTTCTGTCGATTTTTCTTGATAGTCAAGAATATTATTAGGAAGCTCATCTAGAATTGAGCGTAGCTTTCCAAACATTAAAAGCCCTCCTAAAGTTAATCCTTCATGGTGATTCTCCCTATCTTCTGCCCACGCTCCAATACAACGCAAAAATTCAAGCCTAGACTTATTTATAAAGGGATGACTCGGCGAGCGAGCTACAAAAACATTCTGATAAGCACTCAAAGTATCTTCATCTAGATCTTCTAAAGTAAACCCTTTCAGAATACGGCTATCAAACGGATTCTGCCCCTGTTCAGCAAGCATTCTTTTAATAACAGAAGCTTCTGGCTTATAATCTCCCTCGTGTTTACGAACATAAGTACCCGTGAAAGGATTTTCACCTATATAAACAGGTCTCAAACGACGATGTGCACGAGGAATTAATATTTTCAATACAGTCTTCTTATCCAGAGTAATTTCTTGAATCGAATCATTATTTAATAAATTAGTGCTAACTTTTTTAGGATTATTTACTAAATCAAAAATTTCTTTATATATTTTTTGAAGATTAAGAATACCAGTCACAGAGAATGATTCATCTGATTTTTGCTCTATGCCCAAAAAGATATAACCGCCATTAGTATTTGCAAAAGCACTATAGGTCTCCCAAAAATCTTGAGGAAGTGTACCTTTACCATCCTTACCAGAGGCTTTCTTAAACTCCAGTTCGGAGTTCTCTTTGAGAGATAGTATGTCTTCTAGGATAAAATTTGTCATCAGAGTTTAGATATTTTTTTCAGCACATTATCGAAATCACTTTCTAATAGTTTATCTTGAAAAATGCGATATTTTTCAAATTCCTGCTCCGCTAATGCAAGCGCTACTTCATGAGTAACTTTCCCTGCATGGCTTAAGACCGCTTCTTCATTAAATTTCAGAAAGGCATCTAATTTCTGAACCCAATCTTTCATATACATCACAATGCCTTTCTGGTGCGTTTTTCCAAGTCTGAAGCCCCATATTTTCTTTAGTGCTATCTGCTCGTGAGTGAATAATCTCAGCCGCAGTCTGCCCTGTAATAGCCCAATGGAGCTTATTCTGGACAGTAGCGAAAAACTTTTTAGTAATATCATTATCAGGCTTATAATCAGCACTACACTGTGAGTAGATATCCGTTATTTTCTGATAAAACCTTCTCTCACTACTGCGTATGTCACGGATTCGCTCAAGCTGTTCTTCGAAATAATCTTTACCAAAAATATTTTGTGGATTTTTTAGGCGTTCATCATCCATGGTAAAGCCTTTGATGATGTACTCCTTTAAGCGTTCTGTAGCCCAAATGCGAAATGCTGTCGCCTGAGAGCTGTTTACCCTATAGCCTACTGAGATAATGGCATCGAGGTTATAGTATTTCGTTTGCACATTCTGTATTTTCCCCTCAATCGCTCCATGGCGAGTGGTATGTTCCAAAATGGAACTAACCAGTTCTTCCTTCAATTCTCCAGTATCAAAGATATTTTTCAGATGTTTAGTGATAGCTGGCCTTTGCACCCCAAATAAATCTGCTATCTTCTGCTGTGTCAGCCAGATAGTTTCATTAAATAGATACATCTCTACTTTAACTTTGCCACTTGGTGTAGTGTACAGTAGTATTTCGTTGAAGCCTTCTTGGGGAGTTGGTAATTTCTTTTTTGTCATTTATTTTCTCTCCATTGCTACCGATTTTTTGATAACTCTGATTCATTTAGTGTGAGCCTAGTTTAAGGATCTTCTCCCCTTCTTCAGTAAGCACATACTGTCCAGTCTTCGCTGCCCCCTCAAAAATTATAAATCCTTTAGCCTTCAGCCCCTGAAGCTTCTTCTCTAAAGTCTTAGCAGGTATTTTTAAATACTCACTCAAATTCACAGCTCTAGGATAAAGTTTAAGGGAAATAGCTTTAAGTAAACTTTCTTCTTGAATATTTACTCCCCCATTTACATCCCCACTTACTCCCCCATTAATACCGCCATTTA
>DAISHM010000089.1:0-6119 GCA_036822535.1 Candidatus Caenarcanales bacterium | reverse complement strand
TTTGTTTAGGGGTCATTTTTCCTCAAATTCGAAGGATTGTTAAGAAAAGCTTTAGTTAATAACACATGCCGAGGTGAAGTTTACGGGGGCAGTTTAGAAAATATCAACATTAAACTTATACTTTAGTATAAAATAATATGTATGACAGCAGATTTTGAATTACTAATGCCTGGTGGTAGCTTCGAAAAAGTACGTTACGCACTAGCTTATGGAGCTGATGCTGTGTATGTAGGCGTGCCACGCTACAGCTTAAGAGCACGTGAGAATGAGTTCTTTGATATAGACCTAGTCCAAGAAACCGTTAATTATGTCCACAAACAAGGCAAAAAAGTTTACTTAACCTGTAATATTTATGCTCATAATAATAAAATTAAAGGCTTTATGGAAGCGATGAAAGAGATGATGGACTGTAAACCAGATGCTTTCATCATGACAGATCCTGGGCTTATCGCTGAAACTAAAGAGCATTTTCCTGAGGCTGTTATACATCTATCTACCCAAGCGAATAATACTAACTGGGCACAGGTAAAGTTCTGGAAAAACTATGGAGTACAGAGGGTTATTTTAGCCCGTGAGTTAACGGTACAGGAAATAAAAGAAATACACGAACAAGTCCCAGACATTGAATTAGAAGCTTTTGTGCATGGATCTATTTGTATGGCTTACTCTGGACGCTGCTTACTCTCTAACTATTTAAGTTATAGAGATGCTAACCAGGGAACCTGCTCACATAGCTGTAGATGGGGGTTTAAAGTCTACGCTAATGATGATAGAGAAAGATACGACAGCCAAGGTCATTTTGATGATGTAGTCACCAATTATGTTCCACTCGAAGGAGATTTTTATTTAGAAGAGAAAGAGCGTAAAGGTGAATTCATGAGCATCGATGAGGATGAGTATGGTACTTACATCATGAACTCTAAGGATCTTTGTGCTGTAGATTATTTAAAAGATCTTATTGACGCTGGGGTTATTAGTTTTAAAGTAGAAGGAAGAAATAAAACTGAATATTACGCAAGTATAGTGGCAAGAGCTTACAGAAAGGCTTTAGATAAATTAAAAACTGGAGCTAATCTTACAGAAGCAGATAGAAGAGAGATTCTAGATGAATTGTCTAGTACTGCTAATCGTGGTTTTATACCTGGTTTTTATGCTCGTAATGCTAAAGCTAAAGCACAGGAATTAGAGAAAGATACTTGTATTCAAACTCATCTCTATGGAGCTAAATTAGTAAATTATGACCCTAAATCACAGGTAGCCGAGCTAGAGATTAAAAACCGTATGGATAAAGGAGATATTCTTACTTTTATCAGCCCAAATCAGCAATTTGATTTCAGTTTAGAAGAAGCGTACTATAAAGCTCATCCTGATTATATTCCAGAAGATAAAAATGCTAATCAAATCAAAGCTACTGAGCATCTACATGGTGGGGGTGAGAATGCCTTTATTAAAATGCCTGTAGCTCTAAAAGATGGCTATGAGCATGGTATTATCCGTATGGTTTATAAAGAAGCTATTAGCTTAAAGCAGAGAACAGATAGTAGTTCAAATGTCATTTCTGTTTAGTGAAGTTGATTTCTGATAGGGAGTAAAGTAGGTCAATTAACTGATTTTACTCACCCTAGACTATTTATATTTTTAATAAGTCCGATCTAAAGGCTTGGAGGCTTCTATATTTGGGACTGAGATTATTTAAATTGTTTAGCCATGCATTGCTGATTTTATTAGTACTGTTCATTAATCTACCAATCAAGGCAAATTTAAATAGCAATACTGCACCTATCGACTAATCATCAAAGTTAAAAAGCTAGCTGAGACTGGGCTTGCTAGTAGTTTAGATTTAAGTGAACTCGGTTTAACTAATGCTGATTTAGAACCACTTTATTCTAATTTAGATTTAAGTACTGCTAACAGTGAAAATCCTGCTTATGTTCCTAGTGAAAAACAATTAAGCAGGCAGAAGAAAATTCAAGAGATACAATCAGAATATGGCTTTAATCGAGTTTACAAACTAGATTTCTCTTCTAGAGAAGAGATGAAAAAAGCTAAAAAGCTTTTAAAATCTAAACCCCTCATCGAAAGCGTAGAAGAAGATATTAAAATTTTCAAACAAGCTACAGTAAATGATCCTTACTATAATTTAATTGACAGTAACCCAGATAATTTATGGGGTATTAAAAGCCTTAGATCAGCAGATGCTTGGGATATAAGCATGGGAGAATCAGCTTTAGTAGCTGTACTCGACACTGGTGTGGATTATAATCTCAGAGACCTTTGGGATAATCTTTGGGTAAACCCTGCTTTAATCAGTGATTCTAATGCTGATAGAAAAATTGATATTAATGATTTAGATATTAATCCTAGAGATGGAAAAATTAGCGGTACTGAATTGAGTTCTAGAGTCAGACAATTCGTTATGGGCTATGACTATATTAATAACGATTCAGATCCTATGGATGATCATTTAGATTTAGCATATCGCAGTGGTGGGCACGGTACACACGTAGCTGGTACTATTGCAGCTATCGCCAATAACAATCTAGGAGTAGTAGGAGTCGCTCCTAAGGCTAAAATAATGGCGATGAAAGTCTTAGCGGCTAATGGTTCTGGAGATTTATCAGCAGCAGCTAATGCGATCAAACAAGCCGCTGATAATGGTGCTGATGTAATCAATATGTTATTAGGCGGGCAGGCTAATACACCTAGCTTTCTACTCGATGCAATTAATTACGCAGAAGCCCTAGGAGTAGTGGTAGTAGTCGCTGCTGGTAACTCTGGTGCTGATGCTAGTAATTTTACCCCAGCATCTATTCCTTCAATTATTACAGTAGCTGCTTTAGATAAAAATTCACGAGCAGCCTCATTTTCTAATTTCGGTACTTTAATTGACATTTCAGCTCCAGGCGTGGATATTATCTCCACTTCGGCGAGCGTAGTCAGGACAGTTAATTCCGCAGAATATGTCCGCGCTAGTGGTACTTCGATGGCTTGCCCGCATGTCGCTGGGGTAGCGGCTTTAATTAAAGCAAATGAACCTAATTTAAGCTTAGAAGAGCTAAAACAGCGTCTTAGAAATGCTTTTAGCGTACCTAGCAGCAATAATGAGCTAATAAGTTTTTTAAGAAACTATTTTACTAATAGAGTAAAACCCATGATCAATTCTTTTTTAGCAGTAAAGAATAAAGCTGTAGCTGAAATTAGCTCAGTAAGCTTCAATACTAAAAGCGTGCAGGGTACGGCTAAAGCTGATGATTTCGGTTTTTATGAGTTATCATATCTACCTAATCTAGACACTGCCAGTAAAGTTAGCTTGTTTAAAGGCTTTTCACCTGTTTTAAAGGCTAATCTATTTAATAATCTTAACTTAGATAAAAGTAAAGATAATTTTTTAATTCTAGAAGTCTTTGATAAAAGTGGTTCTAGAGTAGCTTTTGATGCACGCAGACTAGAGCCTTCTACTTTAAGCAGTGCTAGCCAAGTTATAGTATCAGTAAACCCAAATCCCGCTCAAATAGGACAGCCTGTACTTTTAGTAGCATCTGTATCTGGCAATAATCCTACTGGCACTCTTAGCTTTGTCGATACTAAAAATCCCTCTAGTTTAGGTACTATGAACCTCAGTGGTAGCGGCAATACCAAATCAATTTCGCTCAACACTAGTTTCTTTAGTCTAGGAGATCGTTCCATCAGTGCAACCTACAGTGGTGATGCTAAAAATGATCCGTCTGGTTCTTTACCTATAAGCTTTTCAGTAGTCAAAGCTAATACCAATACTCGTTTAAGCCTGAGTTCTAGTGCTGCTGAACCTAATCAAAATATTAGCCTCAGTGCAAGTGTTACAGGATATATACCTACAGGTAAAGTTACTTTCACCGATCTTACTAACAAACGAAACTTAGGCAGCATTGATCTTAATAGCAGTACAACTGGGAATACCCGCAGTGCAAGTCTGAGCCTTAGTTTTAATTCAATAGGAACTCGCTTAATCAGTGCCACTTATGCAGGAGATACTAATAATAATCCTAGTAGTTCTGCACAATTCTCTCTAAATGTAAAAAGCACCCCAACTATTAGCCTAAGATTAGCTAATAGCACAGCAAGAGTAGGTGAGCAAGTGGCTTTAGCCGTCACTGTAAGTGCAAATCCCCTTAATAAAAGCTTCCCGACTGGCACTGTAGAATTTTTTGATAATGATATATCCATAGGTAGCGTCAATCTCAGTGGTTCAGGAAAAACTAGCACAGCTAGCTTAAATAAAGTTTTTAGCTTAGCTGGGGAAAGAAATATAAAAGCCGTATACAGTGGTGATGCTGACAATAATCAAGTCAGTTCTTCTATATTAAAATTAAACCTTGCAAAAGCAAACTCTAGTACTAATCTGACTTTGAGCCCAAATCCAGTTAGCATAGGTCAGCAATTATTAATCAGAGCTACAGTAACTGGCATAAACCCTAGTGGCACAGTGAGTTTCAGCGATATTGACACTGGTTCAGTACTCGGCACAGCTAATCTAGCAGGAACTGGAAACTCTAGATCCGCAGATCTTCTCATTACAGTCACTAGTACTAGTTTAAGAAATATTAGGGCAGCTTATGCAGGAGATTCAAATAATAATTCCAGCAACTCTAATGCTGGCTCTCTAAGCGTTAATAAGGCAAATACTACACATAGACTGAGTTCTAGCAGCAACTCTGTAGGCTTAAGGCAAAGTGTGAGCTTCACCTCTACTGTCACTGGCATAAACCCTAGTGGCTCTGTAGATTTTGTTAATTCAGCCAATCAAGTATTAGGCAGTGTTGCTTTAACAGGGAACGCTAATAGTAAAACAGCTGTATTCACTAGCAGCTTCTCTAGTGCTGGGAATCAATCAATACGTGGGATTTATAAAGGTGATACTAATAATAATAGCAGCAGCTCTAACAGTTTAGATTTAAGCGTGAAAATTGCTCCTAATATCTCATTTAGACTGAGTCCTAGTAGTGTTAATCTTAATGAAAATCTTCAGGCACAAATAAGTCTAAGTCACAGTGAGAGTTCTTCTAATTTAGTTCCTTCTGGATCAGTAGAAATTCGTGACGGAGGCTTAGTTTTAGGATCAGTAAATCTAAGCCCGAGCGCTACTAAGACTTCTAGTGCAAGCATTAATATTCCAGCTAGGCTAGCTGGTTCTAGATCGATTAATGCTGTTTATTTAGGAGATAATAATTTTCTGAGCGTAAGTTCTAGTGGAATTCCAGTACAGGTAAAACAGGCAAGCTATGTAGGTATCATCCCGACCACGGTCTACGCTAGAGCTGGGTTTCAAATGAATATACTTGCCCTAGTATCTGGTAATAATCCTAGTGGAGCTATAAGCTTTACAGATTCTAATGGAGTAAATTACGGAACGGCTACATTACAGGGCTTTGGAAATATTAAAACGGCTTCCGTACTAGCACGCTTTAATACTAAAGGTACATATCTGATCACTGCTAATTACGCTGGAGACGGACAGAACACTCCAAATAAATCTACAGTGCTTACAGTAAATGTCTTATAAAAAAAGTGATGGAAAATCCTAAAAGAACTTAGCTTCTTTAATTTTAAAAGCATCCACAAAGAAAAATAATAGAGTCTTAGTAACAAACAAAGAACTAAATAAGCTAACCAAAACACCAATTAAGAGAGTGACAGCAAAGCCTTTCACTATACCAGTGCCAAACAAAATTAAAACCAAACAAACTATAGAAGTATTCATATTACTATCAAATATACTGCTATAAGCCTTATCAAAACCGTCTCTAAGACCAATTAACACAGATTTACCAGTAGCCATCTCTTCTTTAGCACGCTCGAAAATAAGTATATTAGCATCTACTGCCATACCTATACTAAGAATAAAACCTGCTACCCCAGCTAAAGTAAGTGTCACAGCATCTTTAAAGATCGCTAAAGAAAGACACACATAAATAAATAAAGCTAAACTAGCTACTAGACCTGCAAATCTATAGCTAAAAACCATGAAAAGTACTACTAATACAAAACCAATTAAACCAGCAATAAAGCTCTTATTTATTGATTCCTGCCCCAAAGTCGCTCTAATAGATCTTTCCGTAAGATTCTTAACAGGAACAGGCAAT
>DAISHM010000088.1:0-6173 GCA_036822535.1 Candidatus Caenarcanales bacterium | reverse complement strand
GACGCAGATCCTTCAGCACCTCCCACTTTTCCCAGTTTGAGATCATTCAAAGAAAATACTAAAAAATAGAAAATTTCGTGGCTCTCTAGTCACGAAGCAGAGCTAAAAGCACGCTAGGAGAGCGACTTTAAGGCTAATGTCTGAAAATACAGGTGAGATGGTTTAAAAGTGGCGGAGAGGGAGGGATTCGAACCCTCGGTACAGATTTAAAGTCCATACAACTTCTTAGCAGGAAGCCGCTTTCAGCCACTCAGCCACCTCTCCATGAAACAAAGCAAGACTAAAAATAAGAATCTATAATCTCACTTGGGCTTAAAAAATAATAGCAGATACTTAGGGTATAATGCGAGCATGGTAGACATAAAGCTCACGGAAGACCAAGATACTTTTCGTAAGATGATAGCGGAGATCGCTAAAAATGAGTTTACGGAAAGGGCTAAAGAAATTGATAAAACTCATCGTTTCCCTCATGAAAATGTAAAGATTTTAGCTGAGTGTGGGGTAATGGGTTTAACCATTCCAGAGAAGTGGGGTGGAGCTGAAATGGATTACACCTGCTATTCGATAGCGGTAGAAGAGATTTCTAAGATATGTGCTAGTACTGGTACTATATTCTCTGCTCACTTGTCTTTGTGTGCCGTTCCTATAGAGCATTTCGGCTCTGATGAGCAAAAAGAAAAGTTTTTAAAACCTTTGGCAACTGGGGAGAAATTAGGTGCTTTCGCTTTATCTGAACCAGGTAATGGGTCAGATGCAGCAGCGATGCATACTTCAGCGGTAGAAGAAGGGGATGCTTATGTACTTAACGGCTCTAAGGCTTGGATTAGTAATGGTGCAGTCGCTGATACCTATTTAGTTTTAGCTCAGACTGATTATAGTTTAAAGCATAAGGGTATTACGGCATTTATTATTGAAAAAGGTGCTGCGGGAATGAGCTTCGGTAAGCCTGAAGATAAATTAGGGATTAGAGCTAGCTCTACGACTCAGATTCATTTTGATAATTGCCGTGTTCCTAAATCTCAGATATTAGGTAAAGTGGGAGATGGTTTTAAAATAGCGATGATGACATTAGATGTCGGCAGGATAGGCATGGCATCACAGGCTTTAGGCATTACTAGAGCTGCTTTCGAGGATTCTATTAAATATGCTCAGCAGCGTGAGGCTTTCGGGCAGAAGATTTCAGAATTCCAAGCTATACAGTTTAAGCTCGCTAATATGAGTGTAGATATAGAGGCAGCAAGACTACTTATTTATAGAGCTATTTCTAAGCATGATAATGGAGAGAGATTCACTCGTGAATCAGCGAGTGCTAAGCTTTTCGCTTCTGAAATAGCGATGAAGCACACTGTAGAGGCAGTTCAAATTCATGGCGGTTACGGTTATACTACTGAGTATAATGTCGAGCGCTATATGCGAGACGCTAAGATTACTGAGATTTACGAGGGGACCTCAGAGATTCAGCGTATAGTAATAGCTAAGGAACTGCTTAAAGAATATGGTTTATAATATCCCTGCTGATAATCCACCACAGAGAAGCTATGGAGTGATTTATAACTCAGAGAGAAGCATAGGCGGGATTAATTACTATAATCCAGAGGCAGAGATGGATAAATCTGCTAAGCCTTTACGTTTCAGCCTAGAAAAGGATAAGACTACTAAAGAGGATGTGCCTGTATTAATACTAGATTCTGATCCTTTAAAACCTGAGGCTGCTGTATCTAAATATGGTAAAAAAGAAGATTCATCTAAAAAGCTGTCAGAGAAAGAAGATTTAATAGCTAATACTTATATAGTAAATATCGCTGGTACTGAAGTAAATTTTGTGGAGCAGGGGATTAAAAAACCGAATCTCTCTATTCAGGATAAGATTTGGATAGAGAAAGCACAGTATTATTTTATTAATGCTAAAGAAAACGGTGTCAGAGTGGGTAGTGCACCGATTTATACTACTTATGATGTATTAGAAGCTCTTTGGGCTACTGCATTAAATTATGAAATAAACCCTAAACGCTTTCTGGTACAGATTTACACTGAATCACGCTTTAATCCTAATATGGAAGGTCAGGCTGGTGAAAGAGGGATAGGACAGTTTAAAGAAAGTACTGCTAAATCTATGGGTTTCGACTGGGATTTAATTAAGGGTGGCGAGAAGACCTATGCTTATCAGGCGATGGCCGCAGCACGCTATGTGCAGAGTGTAGGTGAGTCTGCTTATAACAGCGCAGGTAAAGTAGGACAGCGATATTCAGCGAAGATCAATAGACGTTTACAAGATATCAATGATACTGATCTTCCAACTATTTACTAGTCTCTAGAATACTTTCTAATGCTGGAAATTTACAGGGTTTAGCTCGTTTTCTATCTACACAAACACAGCTTATTTTAGCTTTAAGAATTAAATCATGAGCCTGTAGATACTCATCATGAAGAGCTGCTGAAACACCCATTCCTAGTTTACCTGCACTGATTCTAAAAATACGCTGATCGAATATATAACGTAAGCGCCCTTCTAGTGAGAATTCCAGTTCTACTATAAATCTTTCACTAGGTTTTAATGATTGAATAAAGTCTAACTCTGCTTTAGCGATAACCAGATCAAACCCCTCATCATGAGCCGCTTTGAAATCTATATTATGCTGCTGTAAAAACTCATGGCGAGACTGTTCTAGGTAATGAAAATAATTAGCGTTATTTACTATGCCTTGTAAATCGCATTCATAATCTCTAACTTTAAACTCACTTATATGATTTAGTTTAGTATTCATCTCTTAACTCCATCTTAAACTAAGTTTGATACTTTTCTAACAGTTAGAAAAAGCTAAGTGCTGAGTTTCTAAAACTCTTTATCTAAGTTATTTTTAACTGGGCGTGTTAAGGAGGTCGATTTATGAGCGTTAACAACGAGTTGTATGGCGTTGTTGGTTTAGGTGTCAATTTAGACAACGAAGCGGATTCTGCGGTAGCTAACTACATGGCGGCTATGGCCCCTATTAAGGTAGAGACTGGTATCGTAGAACTTTTCAGACCAGATCAAAGTCTGGATCATGAGAAGAGAAATACTAATGCTAATCGCTCTGTATCAGTAGAGTCGGTAGCAGCGCAGGGAGTTCTAGTAGAAGACTCTGCTCCTGCTCCAGTAGCTGAAAATCCTATTATTTCGCTAAGAAAATATGATATTCAGCAACAAATACTCAATAATGCAGCAGAAATAGCTGATGAGCTTGATATAGACGATGATATTGATGTCGCAGATTCATTTGAAGCATCTTTTGCTGATTTAAGTGGCTTTGCGGCAGCAGAAGGTTTCTTCGATAACAATATCGATGATCGCTTCGATTTCGGTGAAGATGAAAGAGCAAGTATAGGCTACGGTGAAGATTTAACTGGAGTAAGTTCTTTAGTTATTGATAATTTCACTAATGCTAGTAATCCTTTCATAATGCTTCAAGGTGTGGAGAGATTAGGTTTTATCACCGAAGATCTAAAAGCAATTCAAAATAGAGCTTTAATGGGCGTGCAGTAAAAGCCTTTATTAGTAAGTCTTTCATCTAAGATTATCTAATATTTGCTTAGCACCAGCTTTGATGAGTTCTTGAGCTAAAAACCTGCAAGACTGAGGGGTCAAGTCATAGTCGAATAAAAAGAGGCTTGTATTCAATGTCTGCGTACCATCTACTGATGAGACGCTAGCGTGGAAGCAGGTTTCTTTTGCTTTTATTTCAGAATATATTCCTACTGGCACTTGGCAGCCGCCTTCTAATTCATTTAAAAAATTTCTTTCTATCTGTAAAATCAATTCCTGTTTCTGATTTATTAGAGGCTTAAATAAATCTTCTAGATCATTGCGTGATTCTAAAAACTCTATAGCTAAAGCTCCTTGAGCTACTGCTGGTAAAACTTTTTTAGGGTCTAGATAAGCCGAGATTCTCTTACTAAAGCTGGAATCTGCTCTAGATAAGCGTTTAATGCCAGCAGCTGCAAGTATAATGGCATCTAAATTTAGTTCTTTATCATCTAGTTTACGAAAACGAGTATTTAAATTACCACGAATATCAGTGAAATTAATCTCTGGGAATAAGCTTTTTAGCTGTGCTACACGCCTTAAACTAGAGCTTGCTGCTAATTTAATAGACGAGAAAAGATCTAAGGAGTTAGATTCTAAATATTCAGTGTAATTCAAGTGATTTGCAGATAAGCATACTACATCACGCACATCTTCTCTTTCTAGAATAGAACTGATTTTCAAGCCTTCTGGTAATTGAGTCGGCATATCTTTCATACTATGCACAGCAATATCTACATTTCCAGCTAGTAATTCTGTCTCTAATTCTTTTACGAAAAGACCTTTATCACCGATTTTAGAAAGGGCGACATCTAAGATTTTATCTCCTTGGGTTTTGATTTTTATAATCTCACAGACTAGGTCTGGATAAATTTCCTTCAGCCTATTTTTCACCATTTCACTTTGTAAAAGTGCAAGCTGGCTATCCCTAGAGCCGATTTTCAGTAGCTTAAGCATGCTAAAATTTTAGCCTAGAAATGACAGTTAAAGTTTTAGTTACGGATAAACTTGATAGTTCAGGTTTAGATATTCTACAAGGTTCATGTGAACTAGATTATAAGCCTGGCACTTCCCACGAAGAGCTTAAATCCTGCATTAAAGATTATGATGCACTGCTAATTCGTTCTGAGACTAGAGTTACTAAAGAAATTTTAGAAAATGCTACTAATCTAAAGATTATTGGTAGAGCTGGCGTAGGGGTAGATAATATAGATATCCCTTCTGCCACAGAGAAAGGCGTAATAGTCGTTAATTCACCAGAAGGGAATACCGTATCAGCTGCTGAGCATACTATTGCCTTAATGATGTCCATGATGCGTAAAATCGCAGCAGCAGATGCTTCTGTGAAGCAGAGAAAGTGGGAGCGTTCTAAATTTGTTGGTAATGAGCTGAATTCACGTTCTTTGGGTATTATTGGACTCGGGAAAATCGGTCAGAGAGTAGGTAAGGTCGCTTTAGCTTTAGGGATGAGAGTCTTAGGCTATGATCCTTATGTCTCTAAAGAAAAAGCTGAAGATCTAGGTTTTATTAAAATGGACTTAGAAGATATTTACAGGAACGCAGATATTATTACTCTGCATGTACCCAAAACTCCTGAAACTCAGAATATGATTAATACTAAGACCATAGAAATGATGAAGGATGGGGTCTTTATCGTTAATTGTGCTCGTGGTGGTCTAATTAATGAATCTGATTTAGCTAACGCTATTCACTCAGGTAAAGTAGCTGGTGCTGCGATAGATGTCTTTCTAGAAGAACCTTTAAAAGAGTCTCCATTACAGGACTGTGGCGATAAAGTGGTGCTAACGCCTCACTTAGGAGCTAGTACTAGAGAAGCTCAAGTAAATGTCGCTTTAGATGTAGCAGAGCAAATCAGAGATGTACTCGCTGGTGGAGTAGCTCGTTCTGCGGTTAATTTACCAGGTTTAAAACCAGAGTTATTAAAAGCTATTAAGCATTATTTACCTTTAGCTGAGCATATGGGAGCCGTAATCGCTCAGCTCTCTTCAGGCTGTATTAAGCAGATAGAAATAGAAGCACTAGGACAGCTTGCAGATAAAAATATAGAAGGGCTTAAATTAGCGATTCTAAAAGGTATACTATCTCAGAACATAGATGGTGTCAGCTTCGTAAATGCTCCTATGATCGCAAAAGAAAGAGGAATAAAGGTTTCAGAATTAAAATCTGATGATTCAGGTGCTTATATAGATAAGCTAAGAATTAATTTACATACAGAATCTGGTCTCAGAGCTATAGCAGGAACAGTATTACAGGGACACATTCCTTCTATTATTGAGATAGATTCATTTCCAGTAAATATTAGACCTGATTCTCACTCTATAGTTACTTTTCACCGTGATGAACCAGGGAAAGTAGCTCAAATATCTAAAATACTTTGGGATGCGAATATTAATATCAGCTCTTTAAATTTAGGGAGAAAAGATGATACTGCCTCTGCGGTTATGGTTATTAACGTAGATTCAGAAATTCCAGAAAATATTTTAGAGGCTGTAACTAAGATTCAAGGTATTAATACAGCTAAATATGTGCGTTTAAAAGGGATATAAATTTGTCAGCAGAGATTCTAAAAAGAATCACTAATTTTTCTACT
>DAISHM010000087.1:0-6216 GCA_036822535.1 Candidatus Caenarcanales bacterium | reverse complement strand
AATTAAAGAGTTATATTCAGTACTGTATGCGGATATAACTCATGAAAAGGGCTGTAAATTAGTGATTTTAACTTCTCTTAGCTGGGCTATCGCTATTCCTTTTGATAAAATAGCTACAGCTACAGTAAACCCTGTTTCCCATGCATTATTCCACGCGATACTATGTGGAATTATATTTAGCGTAGCTCGCTTCTTCTCTAAGACTTCTCCCTGGGGGACTTCTGTATTTTTGCTGGAATCATCTGCTAGTAATGGTTTAGCTAATATCGGCTTAATCCTCTTAGGTTCTTTAAATGCTTCACTAGCGATGGTTTTACAATTCACTGCCTATCAGGGTTCTTATGTGGGCTTAGTGGAAGCTGGTAAGCGCGCGGTATCTTTAATTGCTAATCTCTTCTTAGGAGCTTTTTTATTTAAAGAAGCTGTAAATAAATTTAAAATTTTAGGTACTCTGCTGATTTTGATAGCTACAGTGCTTTTGCTTAAATAATTTAGGCTTTAAAAATTCTGTATATAAAAAATATTAATCTGTTAGTAGTTTTCTGTATATATGAAATTTATAGTAATATTATGTAAATTTTCTATATATAGTAATTTTATTTAAATTTTTGGTATATTTTCTATATACAGAAAATATGAAAATAGTTAAAAGAAAAGCTTACATTGAAAGAATAAGTAGTTTTATTAATAAACCAGTAATTAAGGTTATTACTGGCATGAGACGCTCGGGAAAAAGTTTTTTTCTTAGGCAAATTATTGATGATTTAAAAGAAAAAGGCGTAAGAGATAATCAAATCCTTTGCATTGATAAAGATTCTTTAGATTTTGACCACATAAAAGATTATAAAGATTTAAATCGCTTTGTTGAAGAGTCTTTAAAAACTAAAAAGAAAAAATATTTATTTATTGATGAAGTTCAAGAAATAGAAAACTGGCAGAAGGCAATAATATCTTTATTTAATAAAGCTGATATAGATATTTTTATAACTGGCTCTAATGCTCATATGCTGTCTTCTGAATTAGCTACAAGGCTCTCTGGAAGATATATTCAATTTCAAATTTACCCGCTGAGCTTTAAAGAATTTCTTTGTGATTTTAGAAAGAATCCTAGTGAAAATACTGAAGATGAGTTCTTTAAGTATCTTCGTTTCGGTGCTCTTCCAGCTATTCATAATTTTCCATTAGAGCAAGATAGTATATATCCTTATATCTCAGCAATTTTTGATACTGTAGTGCTGAAGGATGTGATAGCTAAAAATGAAATCAGAAATATTAAGCTATTGAAAAATATTATTGATTTTGTATTAGAGAATATCGCTAGTCCTTTTAGTGCTAAAAGTATGGCAGATTATTTAAAATCACAGCGTTTAAGCGTAGGGGTAGAGACTATACAAAATTACTTAGCGTATCTAGAAGCTGCTTACATAGTGGAAAGAGTGCCCCGTTATGATATAAAAGGTAAGCGTTTATTAGAGATTAATGAAAAGTATTATTTGACTGACCTAGGACTGAGGCATGCTCGCTTAGGATTTCGTGAAAGTGATATTTCAGATTATTTGGAAAATTTGGTTTTTTTAGAGTTAAAACGTAGAGGTTTTGAGGTTAAGGTCGGTAAATATTCCAATCTTGAAATTGACTTTATTGCACAAAAAGCATCTAGGAAAATTTATATTCAAGTCTGCTATACCTTATATACTAATAAAAAAGAAGAAAAGACTGTCTGGCAAAGGGAGACAGAGCCTTTTTTTAAACTCTTAAGAGATGCTAACTCTTATGAGAAGATCTTGATTTCCATGGATAAAATATTTGATCCAGATCAGAGTCAAATATTTACAAATTTAAATATTATGGATTTTCTTTTAGATGAGTCTTTTTAACGATAAAACCACTTAATATCTCGATTTGATCTAAACCAGGTCATTTGCTTCTTAGCGTATCTTCTAGTCCTTAATTGGATTCTACGCCTCGCTTCATTAAGGCTATCTATCTCTCCATTTAAATAATCAGCGATTTCCCTATATCCGATAGTGCTATCTATAGTCCTCACTCTGCCGTATTTGTTAATTAATCCTTCTACTTCATGTACTAGACCGCGCCTAATCATTTTAATAACTCTTAAATTAATTAGATCATAGAGCTCTCGACGTTTTTCAAAATCTAAACCTAGATAAACTGTCTCGTAGCGTGGTTCTGAGCTTTTACTGCGTAATTCAGCTAAGGGTTTGCCTGAGATACTGACTAATTCTAAAGCTCTAATTACTCTTACTTTATTTTGAATATCTAAAAGATTTAAAGCCTCTGGGTCAAGTATGCTTAGCATATTTAATAATTCAGGAAGTGGTTTTTCATTTAATTCTTGGCGTAAAGCCTCATCCATGCTGAATTCTGGTAATTCTAAATTCTCTAAAGCTGCTCTTAGATATAAACCAGTACCACCGACTACTATGATTTTCTTTTCTGGATCTCTTTTCCATATCTCACTTACGACTAAATCAAAATCTTTTTGATAATCACCAGCCGAATAGTTCTCTGTAATCGAGCGAATATCGACTAAATGGTGTTTAATCATAGCTAGTTCATCTGGAAAGGGTTTCGCTGTGCCAATATTCATTTCTTTAAAAATTAAGCGACTATCTGCGTTAATAATTTCAGCGTTTAATGCTTGCGCTAGGGCGATAGCTGTATCTGTTTTACCAGTGCAGGTAGGACCGACTAAAGCAATTAACTTTTTTCTGCTAGTATCAATATAAGTGAGCATTGATTCTATAAGTGATGACATCTAAACCTAGCCTACCTCGTATCTTAATTAAAGTATTGATTATACTGCTTGGCTCCCTAATTTTTACAGCTTTGGTTGGAATTCGTTCATGGTATAAGCCTTTATTATCAATTAAAGAAATAAGTCCTATAGATGTAATTCTAGACAGGAATGTAAAGGTTTTAGATGAAGTCGCTACTAATCAGTTAAAAGAAGAGACTAAAACTAAATCTATTTATAACCTCAATAACCAAGAGGTTTTGACCGATGATGATACTGCGACACAAAAAAGTTTAGAGGAATTAAAAGTATACGTTAAAGTTATTCAGTCTACGCTTAGCGAGCAGAAGACTTATGAAATGCCGATAGTTAGTAAGGTCGGGATTAATATGCAGCGTAGCTTAGTGCAGTTAGAGGATCAGAAATATAAAGAGCTTAGAGCTGTGCTAGATGGTAAAGCTGAGGCTGCTGAATTTATTAATGCCGATTATGAAAGAATAGTTCTAGTAGTAAGTAATCTCACGGCTTTTGAGAAAAATTATTTTTGGAAGGAAATAGATCGTTTCCGCATAGAGTTTAAAAATGAACAGAAAGTAATTAAGAACTTAGGTTCGGCTTTTTTTCTAGATTTACAGAAACTTACAGATAAACGTCGTTTCGTTAATCGTCTTTTTTCTGTACAGAAAAAACTCTTAAATATAGGTATAGTAAATGGTTTACCTAAATCTAAAATTGTAAAAGATATAGAAATCCTTTTCCCAGACTTAAGAGGCTTAGAATTAGATTTGACTAAAAAAATCATATTAAATACTACTACTCCTAATATAAAAATTGACTGGAAAAAGGTCGAAGATTTAGAAAACCAGGCTTTAGCTTCCGTCGCTGATATTTATGTTAAACTCCCTGCGGGAACGGTTTTGGCGGAGAAAGGTAAAAATATCACTGAGAAAAATTTCTATAACTTGAAATATCTGAATCTTTTAAGACCGCGTGCAGACTGGAGTCTTGAGCTTAAGTATTTAGTAATAGTCTATACTGCGGTGTTTTTCATGAGTTTATATATTTTCTTATTAGAGAAAAGAAAATATAGTATGCAGCGTTTGTTTATGATTTTCACCGTGGTTTTAGGAGCTCAGACTGTAATCTCCGCTATTTCTTTATGGGGAATTAATAAGCTGCCTTTAGCACCGATAGCTGTAGTCCCTATGCTACTTACAGTGTTTTATTTGCCGAAGTTAGCTTTATTTAGTACTCTTTTGATTAATTTCTTTTTGATTTATAGCTTTGATCTTAATTTCTGGCAGGTTTTACCATTATTAGCTGGCTCGATTTATAGTATATATCTAACTAAACACTCTCATCAAAGAGAAGATTTAGCTAATGCTGGTACTAGAATTGCTCTCTGTCAGGGATTAGTCTTTTTATTTTCTGTAATAATCGCCGTGAAAAACTTTAGTGTAGGATCTGTATTATTAATCACAGCTCTTTATGCACTTAGCGGCATACTCTCTGGGCTAATAGCTTTAGCAGTGCTGCCTTATCTAGAAGTTACTTTTAGATTACTAACCCCATTTAGGCTTTCAGAACTTTCTAATCCTAATCAGCCTTTACTGAAAAAGCTTAAAGATGAGGCTCCTGGTACTTATGAACACTCCTTAAATGTCTCTCGCTATGCAGAAGAGGCTTCTAATGTAATAGGTGCTAATACTGAGCTGCTTAGAGTGGGTTTACTCTATCACGATATAGGAAAAACTTATAATCCAGATTATTTTATAGAGAATAATTTAGGGAAGCCTAATCCCCATACTACTATAGATGCCACTAAAAAATCAGCAGAAATAATTATTGCTCATGATCCTGAAGGGGTGAAGCTTGCTAAAAAACATAAATTACCAGAAGCTATCATAGATTTTATTCCTATGCACCAAGGTACTACTGTGACTAATTATTTTTATGCTAAAGCGATAGAAAAATATGGTAAATCTAGCATAAATATAGAAGACTTTAGGTATCCAGGTCCTAGACCCAATTCTCGTGAAGCTGGCATTGCTATGATTGCTGATTCTGTAGAAGCGGCACTGAAAAGTGAAAAAGATCTCCAAAGCGAAAATGATGTCAGGGAAAAGGTCTCTAAAATTATAGAAGCTCGAAAGTCAGAAGGTGAGCTTAGAAGCACTAATTTAACAGAAGCTGATCTAGAGCTGATTAAAGAATCATTCGTGAAAGTTTGGAAAAGCAGAAATCATGATCGAATTAAATATCCAGATCAGTCTAAACCTGCTGCTACAGTGGAATAGATTTACCAACCATAACGGTTTCCACCTGCGATTAACGAATTACCAGGATAACCATATGAATTTGCTGATCTGAATGAATCTCTTCCCCCAAGCCAGTCTTGAACTTCGCTGTATTCTTCACTGCCATTTTTCAGAGTTTGATACATGTATTGTACGTATTGTCTTGCAGCATCAGTACTGCCAAATTTTTTAGCTAGTGCTTTTACGGCATCATCTTCACTATTGATACTACCTAGACCATTAATCGCTACAAATTGATTTGGCTGCCTAGAGATAGCCTCTCCATCTAATTTTCCACCTGGATTCCATCTTGAGCTTTCACCTCTATTTTCAATTACAGCTGCTACCGCTAATTGATCTTTATGATCAGCCGTAATTTTAGCTTCCTTTGCAGCAGTAACTATGGTCGTATAAATACTTCTATCACTTTGATTAGAAAACCAAGTTCCTTCACCGTTTCCTGTGAAACTATTTCCATCAATTGAATTTGCTGAGTTTATTTGAGAAGTATTATTTCTTGGCTTTAAACTCAATTCATTTAATTCAGCTTTTTTTTCTTCGCTAAGTCCTTCTTGATTTTGTAAAGCTTCTATTTGTTTGTTATAGTCAGATTCTAAGCTAAGTAAATTGCGATTAGCATTTAAAAGACTTAGATTATTTCCTAGTCTGCCGTATTGTGAAATACCATCTTGTACCGTTTTTTTACTATCTTCTAAAAGCTTTTTGTAATTTTGAATATCAGTAATGCTAGTTTCTGAAGTGATCTCTAGGGGCTTAAGGTTTTTTAGATCATTTAAACGCTCATCTAGCGTCTTACCATATTCTTCATTAGCTGGTATTACATTAATATGATCTAGCCAAGTCTCCATACTATTAGTTGTTGGATTATTAAATTTCTTATTAGCATCTGAGTTCCATGGAAGATTATTAGTATTAGTGTCTGGATCAAGCCTTAGATTGCTATCAAAGCTATCTTTGATACTAAATGGAGTCTCTACTTCAATGACTGGTTCTATTTCTGTTTCTGTAGGTAACTGGCTGATTAGTTCTGGCGTTTTAAATGTGATCCCAAGATTTTTTGTTAATCCTGTTAAATCTAGTGATGTAAACCCTAAGTTTATATTTTCGTTCCCCATTTTTCTCTTCTCCTTTAATAAAAAA
>DAISHM010000086.1:0-6228 GCA_036822535.1 Candidatus Caenarcanales bacterium | reverse complement strand
GCCTCGTTTGATTTCCACTTAGGTAATGAATTTGGCGCATGCTTAGTTTTACAGGTGACTGAAGTAAAATCAGTCAGGAATGGGCAGGTACAGCTTAAAGGTGCTTACGCAAAGATTATTGACGGGGAAGTGTTTTTATTTAATTGTCATATAGCTGAATACAGCTTCGGTAATAGATATAATCATGAGCCACTCAGAGCTAAAAAATTATTACTTAATCGTGATGAGATCTCTAAGCTTGAGCAAAAGATGAAATTGACTAACCAAACTCTAGTCGCTAGTAAAATTTTTTTCAAAAAAAACTACGCGAAAGTCTTACTGCATCTAGCGGAAGGTAAACAGAAAGGTGATAAACGAGAGTCTATTAAGAAAAAAGATATACAGCGAGAGTTAGCTCGTGATCTTAGAAAGTACTAAATGCTAAAATATCTTGATCATGCAAGATACCCTAGAAAAACAAGAGTCTAAAACTATGAGCTATGCGGCAGATTTTAAATTCCTTAACTCCCTTAAAAATAAAGTAGCTATAATCACTGGCGGCACTAGAGGCATAGGAAGAGCTATGGTAGAGCTTTTCGTCAGCGAAGGGGCGAAAGTTATTCTTACTGGACGTGCAGCTGAAAGTAGTGTAGACAAAGAAATAACCGAAAATCTATTAAAACTAGCTAATGAAAAAGGTTTAAGCGATGTAGTCGGTCAAGCCTTTTATCAATCTTGCGAGATGTCTGATAAAGAGCAGCTTAGAAAGCTTATAGACGATACTTCTGCTCAGCATGGTCGCCTAGATATTTTAATAAATAATGCAGGTATCACGAAGGATAATCTTTTTATCCGCATGAAAGAAGAAGAATGGAACGCAGTCATAGACACTAACCTAAATAGTCTTTTCCACCTCTGCCAATCAGCGGTAAAAATAATGTCTAAGCAGAAATCTGGCTCTATTATCAATATCAGCTCAGTCGTAGGTATACACGGAAACCCTGCTCAATGCAATTATTCTGCAAGTAAAGGTGGCATGATAGCTTTCACTAAAGCCTTAGCTAAAGAGTATGGTAGACGTGGAATTAGAGCAAACTGTGTAGCACCTGGATTTATCAAAACCGATATGACCGCAGAATTACCAGAGGAAGTACAAAATAAATATAAAGAAAATATTCCTCTAGGAGACATGGGTAACGCTAGAGATATCGCAGAGACAGCCTTATTCTTAGCAGCTTCAGCAAATTATATTACAGGTCAAGTAATACAGGTTGATGGTGGTTTATTTATGTAGTATCCTTGATACTTGTTACTATTTTCCAGTAAAATTTTTTTGTTAAGCTAAAAAGGAATAAAATAAAAATGAATAGAGACGAAGCGTTTAAGAGAATATCTAAAGTAGTTGCAGGTCAGCTAAGTTTAGATGAAAGTGAAATCCAGGAATCTTCTAGTTTCACTGCTGATTTAGGAGCTGATTCTTTAGATACAGTTGAGCTAGTTATGGCTTTTGAAGATGAGTTTGGCGTAGAGATACCAGATGAAGATGCAGAAAAGATCACTACTGTAGCTGCTGCTGTAGATTATGTAGTAGATAAAGCTAAAGCAGCTAACTAATTTCCAGTGTTTTCTAAATCAGAAGAATTATTTAATACAGCTAAAGCCCTGATGCCAGGTGGAGTAAATTCCCCAGTCAGGGCTTTTCGCTCTATAGGAGCAAGTCATCCGATATTTTTTAAATCAGCGAAAGGTTCTAAGCTCTACGATGTAGACGGAAACGAATACATAGATTTTATTGGATCTTGGGGGCCGATGATACATGGTCATGCAGACCCTGATATAGAAGCTGCTGCGATTAATGCTTTGAAAAATAGCCCAAGCTTTGGCGCACCTACTGAATTAGAGAACTTAATGACAGCTGAAATTATAGATATAGTACCCTCCATAGAAATGGTACGTATGGTTAATTCCGGCACTGAAGCTGTTCTTTCAGCAATTAGACTAGCGAGAGCCTTTACCACACAGCAAAATCCTCTAAAAAATAAAATAGTAAAGTTTAAAGGCTGCTATCACGGTCATGTCGACGCGCTGCTAGTGCAAGCTGGTTCAGGTGTAGCAACTCTAGGTTTACCAGATAGTCCAGGTGTCGCAGATAGTGTCACTCGCGACACTATACTATTAAATTTCAATGACTTCGCTAATTTAAAAGCAGTCTTCACGGAATTTGGTGACTTGATTTCAGCCGTAATCGTAGAGCCCGTAATTGGTAATGGTGGCTGCATATTACCAGAGCTTGGATTCCTTGAAGCCTTAAGAGAAGAGTGTTCTAAGCACTCAGCGCTATTAATTTTTGATGAAGTTATGACTGGTTTTAGAGTGGCCCTAGGTGGCGCTCAAGAAAAATATAAGGTCATGCCAGATATTACTACTCTTGGAAAAGTAATTGGTGGCGGTTTTCCAGTCGGAGCCTATGGTGCTCGCCGTGAAATCATGGATTTAGTAGCCCCTTCAGGCCCAGTCTACCAAGCTGGAACTTTATCAGGGAATCCAGTCGCCATGGCAGCAGGTCTCACAGCTTTAAAAAAATTACGTAAACCTGATTTTTATACCGAACTTAGTAAAAAGACCCAATACTTAATTAGTGGTCTTAGAAGCAACTCGGGTGATATTCCAGTACAGTTTGTCGAAGCTGCTGGGATGTTTGGAATGTTTTTTAGTGAAAGTCCAGTGAAAAACTTTGACGATGCCAAAGCCTCTAATTTAGAGTTTTTTAAAAAATATTACTTGGAAATGCTTCGCAATGGGATATATTTAGCGCCATCAGCCTTTGAAGCTTTCTTTATGAGTGCTGCTCACAGCTATGAGGATTTAGATAAGACTATAGAAGCACATGAAAAATCTTTAAAAAATTTGCTTTTATTTTCTGCATAAGTTATACTTCTATCCAATATTTTTTTAGGACTACTAAGAAAATATTTACTCTTAGCATTTTTAATGGATTCTCAGTCGCCGACAGGGATACTAAGACTGCAAGTACTTAATTTTCTAACAGAAGTAAAGTTAGAAACTAAACAGCAAATGAACGAAAAAATACTTATCCTAGACTTCGGGTCTCAATATACTGAGCTAATTGCTAAACGGATAAGAAAGCTGCGAATTTACAGCGAAGTCCATCCCTTTGACTATGATTACAGCCTAATTGAAAATGATTTCAAAGCTGGTATTTTAAAAGGCATTATACTTTCCGGCGGGCCAAATAGTATTTATGATGATGAAGCTTTAGTCTGTGACGAAAGAATATTAGATTTAAAATTACCAATACTCGGGATCTGTTATGGGATGCAGCTTCTAGCTAATCATTTCTCCTCGACGGTAAGCAGAAGCACAAAAAGAGAATACGGGAAAGCTGAACTTAGTATAAATGAGTCTTCTCAGTCAGATGTTAATTCCATATTTTATAAGCTAAATAAAAATAGATTTAATGTATGGATGAGTCACTGTGACTACGTTAGCGAGATAAAAGACGATTTTTTAATTTCAGCGAGTACGAGTAACACAGAAATCGCGGCTTTTGAAAATCATATAAAAAAACTTTATGGGGTACAGTTTCACCCAGAAGTCACTCACAGTGAGCAAGGCACTGAGATTTTAAGAAACTTTGCTATTAATATCTGCAAATGCAAACAAGACTGGAGCATGAATTCCTTTATCCAAGAGCAGATTCAGCAAATCAGAAATAAAATTCAAGATAAAAAAGTTTTACTTGCCTTATCAGGCGGTGTAGATAGTTCAACCCTAGCCTTCTTATTAAAAGAAGCAATAGGGGAGCAGCTTATCTGCATGTTTATTGACCATGGTTTTATGCGCAAGCAGGAACCCGAAGAACTAAAGAAAAGCTTCAGCACAGACTTTCAGATCAATTTACATTACATAGATGCGAAAAAACGCTTTATGAATGCATTAGAGGGAGTCTCCGACCCCGAACAAAAAAGAAAAATCATTGGTAAAGAATTCATAGCTACTTTTGAAGAAGAGGTGAAAAAGCTAGAAGATTCTGAGCGTGTGGAGTTTTTAGCTCAAGGCACGCTGTACTCAGATTTAATTGAATCATCTGGAGTACGCATAGATACTAAAACTGGGAAAAGAGTCGCAGCAAGCATTAAATCTCATCATAACGTAGGTGGCTTGCCCGAAGATATAAAATTCAATCTGATAGAGCCTTTGAAAACTCTATTTAAAGATGAAGTCAGAGAACTAGCTCGCACACTAAAGGTACCAGAATATATAATTCAGAGACACCCATTTCCAGGGCCAGGATTAGCGATTCGCATCTTAGGAGAAATAAGTTCAGAGAAGTTACGTATGGTAGCAGATTCTGACTATATTGTACGAGAAGAGCTACTTAAAGCTAATGCATATAATTCTGTTTGGCAGATATACACTGCAATACTTCCAATAAAATCAGTAGGAGTAATGGGAGATAAAAGAACTTACGCCCACCCTATAGTGCTTAGAGCCGTTACTAGTGAAGATGCGATGACCGCAGATTGGGCAAAACTACCATATGAACTGCTCGCCACAATCAGCAATCGTATAGTAAATGAAGTAGAGGGTGTAAATAGAGTAGTTTACGATATCACAAGCAAACCACCTGCAACCATAGAGTGGGAATAAGGCTACCAGACAGCTTTTCAAGAATTAGAAAGAGGGAAAGAAAATGACAATAAATCAAAGCTACGATAAAACTGAATCTGAGTATGAATACCTAAGCATAGGTAGAGCAAAAAAGGCTCGTAGAACATATAGTTTCGATGAAATATCTTTAGTGCCGCATGGCAATACTTTAGATATAGAGCTGTGTGATACTAGCTTCCAGTTAGACTCTTTTCGCTTAGAGACTCCTATTATTGCAAGTGCGATGGATAGTGTAGTTAGCCCAGATAACGCTGGAATAATCTCTGAGAATCAAGCCCTAGCCGTAATTAATCTCCAAGGCATTTATACACGCTATGAAAATTACGACGAAATCTTAAACCAAATCACATCCTGCTCTAGAGACGAATACGTACCACTTATGCAAAAGCTTTACCTAGAACCCATTAAAGACGAATTAGTTTATAAAATGGTCAAAAAAATTAAAGCCACTGGCGCTATCGCCGCTGTAGCCCTAGCACCATTTAACGCTAATCGCTACGCACCGATACTAGAAGAAGCTGGTGTAGATATTCTATTTATACAAGTAACCGTAGTAGGCTTAGAGCATCAGAGCCTAGAGGCAAGAGCAAGCTCAAACCCAGAAAGCATTTTAGATATTAAGAACTTTTGTGCAAAGAGGTCAGTGCCTGTAGTACTCGGCAACTGCACTGATTACAATATAGCCCTAAAGCTTATGGACACTGGAATATCAGGACTTTTAGTCGGCATAGGGCCAGGTGCAGCCTGCACCTCTAGAGGAGTACTCGGCATAGGAGTACCTATGGCGACAGCTATCGCAGACTGCAAAGCAGCACAGTTAGAATATTTTAAGCGCAGTAGTAAATATATTCCAGTAATTGCAGATGGTGGAATGGCTGTAGGAGGAGATATCTGTAAAGCAATAGCCTGCGGGGCTGATGCTGTAATGATAGGCTCACCATTCGCTAGAACCACAGAGGCTCCGGGGAAAGGCTTTCACTGGGGCATGGCCACCCCTAGCCCAGTACTGCCACGAGGTACTCGCATTCAAGTAGGTACAGAATGTACTACTAAAGAGCTTTTGCACGGTCCCGCTAGATATGACGATGGTAGCCAAAATTTAGTGGGTGCACTCAAAACTTCGATGGCGACATTAGGAGCCCGCTCTATAAAAGAGATGCAGGAAGTAGAAGTGATAATAGCTCCAGGTATACTTAGCGAGGGGAAAGTTTATCAGCGTGCCCAGAAGCTAGGGATGGCGAGGTAAGTGGCTCGAAGACAGAAGATTTTGCTATACTGAATACTCATGACACAAAGAACTTTTTTAGCAATTAAACCAGAAGCATTCAAACGCAATGATACGGTAGGCATAGTAAAAATGCTAGAAGATAAGCTAGATGCGAAATGCATAGCGATGAAAGCTTATACTCCTTCCAAAGAATTAGCTGAGGCTCACTATGCTGTTCATAAAGAAAGACCTTTTTTCGGTGAATTAATTAGTTCATTCACATCAGGTCCAGTGCTAGGCATGGTTTGGGATGGTGAAAATGTTATAGAAAGAGCCCGTGAATTAATGGG
>DAISHM010000085.1:0-6261 GCA_036822535.1 Candidatus Caenarcanales bacterium | reverse complement strand
TCTAAGTCCATTAATAAATCCTCCTCCTAGAGCACCATCTAGCGTAGGGTATCCTAGTGTATGCCAATCCATTCCCTCTATGTCTTCGGCTGAATCATTTAACTGCCAGGTCTCTTTAACTCCCACAGACCAAATTTGTGGATTAGTCTCTAAATCAAATTTCTTAATCAGATCTTTAGAGAGAAAACCTTTATCTGCAAAGCAGACTAGCTTAGAGTAGAGAATATCATCATTATCATTACCTGTACGATCTACTCTCAGACCAGAAACTTTATCACCTTCATAAATAATTTCCATAGCTGGAAAACCTGGAAAAAGATCCAATTTTACGTTAGGAACATCTGCTGCCTTAGCTTTTAAATTTTCAGCCATCCAAGCGACTACGTTAGAAAGGCTGAGTATGTAGTAACCCTCTTTAACGAAATCAGCTGCCCCAGCACGAGTTAGAGCTGATGGGATATCCCATTTTTCTTCATAACCCATTAATGAAACGTAACTTTTTTTACATATTGCCTCTATAGGCATTCCATCTTTTACATGAGCAGGAAACGCTTTATTAAAAATAGATGGATGTACTACGGCTCCAGAAACTATGTGTCCACCGAAGTCTTGCGCTTTTTCTAAAATGGCTATTGAGAAATTAAAGTCTGGATCTGCTTTAGCTAGATCTAAAATATTATGAGCTAAAGTCAAGTTTGCTGGACTAGCACCGACTAGAACTAAGTCATACTCTATTTTTGATTTATTCTGCTTCATTGAATTTACCTTTTCTGCTAATTTAGACTAATACGCTAGCTTTGTTTTGTTTAAGCTGTTTAATGAATTCAGGTATAACCTGATATACATCCCCCACTATTCCATGATCAGCGAAAGAGAATATAGGAGCCTCTGGATCTTTATTAATTGCGATAATTAGTTCTGATTTTTGCATACCGACCCTGTGCTGAAGTGCGCCAGAGATACCACAAGCTATATAAATTTTAGGTCTCACTGTCTTACCAGTTTGCCCAACTTGGTAAGGATAAGACATCCAGCCTAGATCTACTATTTTTCGAGAAGCACCGATTACTGAATTCTCAAAGCAATCAGCTAGGTCTTGTAATAATTTAATTCCCTCAGCAGCTCCTAGACCGTAGCCTCCAGCAACTATAACATCAGCAGCTGTGATATCGATTTTACCTTCTATTTCTCGTATAGTTTCTTTAATGCTTACCCTGTAATCACTAGGCTGAAACTCGGTTTTCACCCTTTTAATTTCTATGTTATCGGGCTTCTCTGTAAGCATCTCTGGTTTAGGAAATACTCCTGGTCTGATAGTCGCCATCTGTGGATCTTTCCAAGGTCCTAGAATACGCGCTTTTAAGGATTCACCAAAACTCGGTCTCGAAGCGTATAAGCACTCTGGGAAATAACCTATTTTAGACTGATCTATTCCAGAATTATGCTCGTAAGGTCCTATGTCTAATTCGATAGTATCTGCAGTAAGACCAGTTTCAAAAAAAGCAGCTATTCTAGGTGCTAAATCTCTTCCCGTGGTGGTAGAACCCATGAGTAAAGTATGAGGCGGCTTTTCCCACTGACTTAATTCATCTAAAATAACTCTGCGATAATGCAGGGTTTTATACTCCTCCAATTCAGGATGCTCTGCTAGATAGACTTTCTCCGCTCCAGCTTTGATTACTGCCTCTACCGCAGCATCCATCTTATGTCCGATAACGAAACAAGACAAGGGTGAACCTAACTTTTTAGCTAGCTTCTTACCTTCACCTAGTAACTCTAAAGTTACATTAGCGACCTGAGAATTAACCTGCTCTGCTACTACTAAAACTTCACCTGCCATTATATTTTTACAAATTCCTTAAGAACAGCTTCTTCACCTAATACTCCTGAGATTAGCTCTGAAACTGCTTTACCTTGGTGCATTTTGCAATTTCCGCCTACTACCCCTATTTTCCAAGTCTTAGAAACTATAGTAGGAGAGCCATTTAAACCACATCTCATCTCATCTGCTTCACATTTATCTAAATCTATTATTTCGACATATTTAGAAAGCTCTTCTTTACTAGCTCTTTTAATATTCTGTACAAACTGCGCTCCTCTAAGAGTCTTGTACTTAAGTTTTTGGTAACTGTTAGCTATAGTTACCAAAGCTGGTAATTCTGCTGAAACTAATTGAGTTCCGCCTTCTATGATTTTTTTAGCATGAAGTGTATTATCAGAAATAGTAAAATCCTCACAGTAGGTGACTTGTGTGAAATCTAACCTCTCTGATATTTCTGGACCTACTTGTGCAGTATCACCATCAGTAGTTTGTAAGCCACAGAAAATCAAATCAGCTTTTTTACCATTCTTTTTAAATAAATATTCTAGTGTTCTGCATAAAGCATAAGCTGTAGCCAAAGTATCTGAAGCTGCTAGTCTTCGATCAGATAAAATACAAGTCGCATCCGCACCATGCTCTAGGGCTTGATATAAAATATCAACTGCCGGAGGTGGCCCCATCGTTACCGCATATACTTTTGAATTTACTCCACCCATCTGTTTAGCGTTAAGAGCCGCTTGCAGAGCGTAAGCATCGAAGGGATTTAACATTTTTCCAGCTTTAGCTCTGTCTATAGTACCGTCTGGATTAACCCCAGCTTTAGATCTAGTGTCCGGAACCTGCTTTATTAATACATAAATATCTAAGTCACGATTCATAGTGTCATTAACTCTTTTTCTTTAGCTGCTGCTAGAGCATCTATTTTTTCTACATATTTATCAGTCGCTTTCTGAACCTCATTGGTATAGCCTTTCAGCGCATCTTCTGTCATATCTTTATCTTTTTTCGCATCGTTTAATACATCTCTACGAATATTTCTAACGGCAACTTTTCCTTCTTCTATAATTTTTTTGGTTTGCTTAACTAGTTCTGCTCTTCTCTCTTTAGTCAGCTCAGGAATAGTTATGATAATTTTCTGTCCATCATTCGTAGGAGTCAAACCTACATCACTATCAATGATCGCCTTTTCTATTGCAGCTAAAGTACTAGGATCAAAAGGGCTTACAACCAAAGTTCTGCCTTCTGGACCAGATAAATTTGCCACTGAATTTAAAGGAGTTTTAGAACCGTAATACTCAATTGAGATTCTATCTAGTATAGCGGGATTCGCTCTTCCTGTTCTAATGGTAAGAAGCTCTTTCTCAACCATTTCTAGTGCTTTTTTCATGCGATTATCTAAGTCAGACATAATTACCATCATACACGTAGACTCTAGAGAAAAAAAGAGCTTTTCAACAAGAATTAATAAAATTAAAAAAAAATGCAAGTTTTTTCTAGTATCATTTATCTAGATATATGGCCGCTGATCAAGTGATTTATATTAGTATTTTTGCTGGACTCTTAGCTATTGTGTTTGGCTTGCTTTATTCCTTCTGGATTTTTAAGCTAGATAGTGGTAACGAGAAGATGGCGGCGATAGCTTCTGCGATACAAGATGGTGCTAATGCCTTTCTCCGCAGGCAGTATATGACTATCGGTGCAGTAGGACTGGTTGTGGCTGCGATTATTTATTTTTTCTTAGGTGCTAAGGGTGGTACTGGATTTATTATAGGTGCTGTTTTAAGTGGTTTGACTGGCTTTATCGGGATGGTGGTCTCGGTGAATTCTAATGTGAGAACTGCTCAAGCTGCTAGTGTCGGTATACACCGAGCATTAGATGTGGCTTTTAGAGGTGGTGCGGTAACTGGTCTTCTAGTAGTTGGTCTTGGTCTTTTGGGGGTTACTTTATTTTTTAATTACCTTAATATTAATTTCCCGAGTGAAATTGAGGATAATGTGAAAGCTTTAATAGGATTGGCTTTTGGTTCTAGTTTGATCTCTGTTTTTGCTAGGTTAGGTGGCGGTATTTTTACTAAAGCTGCTGATGTCGGTGCTGACTTAGTAGGTAAAGTAGAAGCTGGGATTCCAGAAGACGATCCGCGTAATCCAGCTGTTATTGCAGATAATGTGGGTGATAATGTCGGTGACTGTGCTGGTATGGCAGCTGATCTTTTTGAAACTTACACTGTTACTGCAACAGCGGTAATGTTATTAGGTTTTCTGCTTTATCCTGATGCGGTAAGGGCTGGTAATTTATCTACAGTAATCTATCCTCTAGCGATGGGTGCTACTGCTATATTTGCATCTATCATTGGAAACTTTTTTGTTAAGTTAGGTAAGAGCCAGAACATTATGGGAGCCCTGTATAAAGGGCTTTCTGTAAGTGGTTTAGTTGCAGCGATTGGTTTTTATTTTGTTACTGATTGGGTTTTAGTTGATACTGAATTTCCTAAAATTAATTACTATTACGCAGCTTTAATAGGATTGGTTTTAACTGGTCTTTTTGTAATTATTACTGAGTACTATACTTCTACTGAGTTTTCACCAGTGAAGAAAATAGCTAAAGCTTCTGAATCGGGGCATGCGACTAATATAATTGCTGGTTTAGCAATCTCTATGGAATCCACTGCAGCACCTGTACTTGTTATAGTAATTGCGATGCTTAGTACTTTCACGCTCTGTGGAGTTTATGGGGTGGGCGTCGCTGCGATGAGTATGCTTTCTATGGCTGGTATTATTGTCGCTTTAGATTCTTATGGTCCGATCACAGATAATGCTGGTGGTATCGCTGAAATGTCTGGCATGGATCCAGAAATTAGAAAAATTACAGATGCTTTAGATGCAGTGGGTAATACTACTAAGGCTGTAACTAAAGGCTATGCAATAGGTTCAGCTGCTTTAGCTGCGATTGTTTTATTTACTTGTTTTAAAGCTGATTTATTTCAGGCTATCACTGAACATAATTTAAAATTTAATACAGAATTGCTTTTCCCTCAGTTTGATATTTCAGATCCTTTTGTGCTTTCAGGTCTCTTTATTGGTGGTATGATACCTTTCTTATTCAGTGCTTTTGCGATGCAATCTGTAGGTAAGGTTGCTGGAAAGGTAGTAGCTGAAGTTAGAAGACAGTTTAGTGAAATACCAGGTATTATGAAATTTGAATCTAAACCAGATTATGCAAGATGCGTAGATATAGTTACTATTGGTGCTATTCAAGAGATGGTAATTCCAGCTTTACTTCCAGTCTTGGCACCTATTCTAGTAGCTTTATTAGGGGTGCTTTATTTAAATTCTTACGAGCATCTTTCTTCAGCTAGAATAATGGGTGGAATATTGGTAGGTAGTATAGTTACTGGTATTTTCCAAGCGATTTCTATGACATCTGGCGGTGGTGCTTGGGATAACGCTAAGAAATATGTCGAAGATGGACATCATGGTGGTAAAGGATCTGAAGCTCATAAAGCTTCAGTCACTGGAGATACAGTCGGAGATCCTTATATTGACACTGCTGGTCCAGCGATTTATCCTATGATTTAAATATTAAATAAAATCGCTCTTCTCTTAGTCTCTTATTTAATTTAGAAACTTAATTAAAATCTCTTTCGTCTTCTATGTCTTCTAGTAGATCTTCTATGCCATCATGCATGCTAAGACCCTCTAATAAATCACATATATCCTCTTCATCTTCTAGGTCATAGTATTCCTCGATAAAGTCCTCTAGATACATTCCGTCATTCATTACGCATCTCTCCTTAGTTTTGATTGCTGAGAGATACATAAGACATTTTTCTTAAATTCAGATTAAGAGTCGAGATTTTTTTATCTTTTGTTTAGAAGCTAATTTGCTTGATCCTAAAACCTTATTTTAGTATTAGAATATAAAAAGCTAATGTCTCAATTACAATACGAATTAATTAAATATTTGCTTCTGCCTTTTTTGGCAGCTTTAGCTTTAGGCAGACCTGTTATTAAGACACTTAGGCATTTAAAATCTATACAATCCTTTCGTGAATTAGGTCCTCAGAGTCATATTGTAGAAAAAGTTGGTACACCAACTATGGGATCTTGGATTTTTATAATTCCATTTTTAATCGCTGCTGTATATTATTACTTTAATCATAATATTTGCCCAAACGCTCCTTTAGGGAAGTGTTTTACGGCTGAAGAGCTTTTATCTTTAGATAAAAAACAGATATTAATTTCTATACTGGCTTTTTTTGCCGCTTTTATTTTAGGTCTCGCTGATGATGCTTTAAAAATTTTTAAATCTAATTATAAGGGGCTTAGTTCTAAACAAAAACTATTCTTACAATTCTTAATCTCGACTGCGGTACTTTTCTTTTCTGGAAAGGCTTTTACTATAGCTGCAGTATTCTGGGCTTTTTTAATTATCGCTGGGG
>DAISHM010000084.1:0-6283 GCA_036822535.1 Candidatus Caenarcanales bacterium | reverse complement strand
TGAACTCTTTCATTAATTTCTCTTTGAATAGCATCACGCTCATCGTTACTATTAGTACCATTTAAAGCTTGAACCGTAAGTTCACGAATTCTTTGCAAGTTATCTTGTACAGTTCCTAACGCACCATCTATGGTGGAAATCATTGCGACACCATCACCTATGTTTCGCTTAGCTTGATCCATACCACGAATTAAAGTGGTCATCTTCTGTGTAATTGAGAGACCTGCGGCATCGTCACCAGCACGATTGATTCTATATCCAGTAGAGAGTTTCTCTATTGATTTCTGAACCATATTTGTATTTGATCTTAAAGCTCTTTGAGCAAAAAGACTCTGTGTATTTGTGTTAACTACTACACCCATTTGTATTCCTCCTTCCGACTATGTTCTAGTTTTGATTAGCTACACTATTTGCTATCGGACAGGAATACTAAAAACTTTAGCCTAATTTTTTTTAATTAGGCTAAAGCTCTTAATTTAATGTTTTTTATATGAACCACTTGATTTAACCTAGAGTAGGAAGTACTAAGCTTCCTACTCTAATAAGTCCCCCCCGAGACTGGTTAAGGCAGCAGTGATAAGGCTAGCTGTGGACCAGAATTAGCCTGAGTTAGCATCGCAGAAGCAGTCTGCTGAAGGATCTGACTCTTAACGAATTTGCCACTCTCTTCTGCTACATCTACATCTCTTACTCTAGATCTAGCACCTTCTAAGCTCTCTCCATATTTATCTAAATAGTCCATGTTAGATTGTAGAGAGTTCTCATAGGCACCTACTTGTGATCTCATTCTAGAGACGTTATTAATCATAGAGTCTAGGTTGAGTAGAGCATTCTGAGTAGCAGTTGTGGTACCGCTCAGTGTTTTCACATTCGTAGACCCTACGCTAAATGCACTTAATGCTACGGTGGCTCTTTCACCTAATGTTCCATAAGCGGCAGCAGCAGTACCACTAGAAGCCCAGTCTATTTTGAACCCAGTACTGGTACTCACTCCAGATGAAGTCCTCATAGTTAGCGAATTACCGTCGTTTGCACCTATTTGTAGAGTAATATCAGCAGAACCTTGAAGTAGATTAACCCCATTAAATTGTGCTTGAGTTCCCATATCTTGAATAGCCTGAACTCTTTCATTGATTTCTCTTTGAATAGCATCACGCTCATCGTTACTATTAGTACCGTTTAGAGCTTGTACTGTAAGTTCTCTTACTCGCTGTAGATTATCTTGTACAGTTCCTAGTGCACCATCTATGGTAGAAATCATGGCGATACCATCACCAATATTTCTTTTGGCTTGACCCATACCTCTAATTAAGGTAGTCATTTTATTGCTGATTGAAAGACCAGCTGCATCATCACCTGCTCTATTGATGCGATATCCTGTAGATAACTTTTCTGTAGATTTTTGTAAATCTGCAGTATTCATTCTCAGAGCTCTTTGTGCAAAGATACTCTGCACGTTAGTATTAACTGTTAGACCCATATTTGATTCTCCTTCTTCTGGTTTAGTTCTTCTGAAGGATTTATCGGTTAAATGGACTAGTTACTTTAGTTAAATTTATAAAAATAAAAAGCGGAATCACTTTTAAAAGTGATTCCGCAGTGTAACTAATTCCATTCTGGTCAGGAAAAGGAATTAGGAGACTTAATATAATTTGAGTTAAGTAAAAGTTCAGATGCTTTACGGAAGCAGATTTAGAGCAATCTGAGGTGTGGCATTAGCTTGGGTAAGCATAGTAGCAGCAGACTGCTGAAGAATCTGTGCTCTAGAAGTTTCTGAACTTTCAGCAGCTACATCCACATCCTGAATTCTAGATCTAGCACCACGTAAGCTTTCTACATATCTATCTAGGTAATCCATGTTAGAGCCTAGAGAATTTTCATAGGCACCTACTTGTGATCTCATTCTAGAGACGTTATTAATCATGGAATCTAAGTTAGAAAGAGCGTTTGTCGTAGCAGTAGTAGTGCCACTTAGAGTTTTAACATTGGCTGAACCTACACTGAAAGCACTAAGTGCTACAGTGGTTCTTTCCCCAAGAGTTCCATAAGCAGCAGCAGCAGTCCCGCTAGAAGCCCAGTCTATCTTGAAGCCCGTATTAGTACTTGTTCCTGACGAGGTCCTCATGGTTAGAGAGTTACCGTCATTTGCACCTATTTGTAGAGTAATATCAGCGGAACCTTGCAGTAAGCTGACTCCATTGAATTGCGCTTGAGTCCCCATGTCTTGGATAGCTTGAACCCTTTCGTTGATTTCTCTTTGAATAGCATCACGCTCATCGTTACTATTAGTACCGTTTAGAGCTTGAACTGTAAGCTCACGTATTCTCTGTAAATTGTCCTGTACAGTTCCTAGTGCACCATCTATGGTGGAAATCATAGCAACACCGTCACCAATATTTCTTTTAGCTTGATCCATACCACGGATAAGCATAGTCATTTTCTGTGTAATCGATAAACCCGCTGCATCATCACCAGCGCGGTTTATTCTATATCCAGTCGATAATCTTTCTATCGACTTCTGTACCATATTTGTATTAGTTCTTAAAGCTCTTTGAGCAAAAAGACTCTGTGTGTTTGTATTAACTACAATACCCATAATATACTCCTTTTCTATTTATGATCTAGTTTGAATTAGTTACAAGGATGTATATCGGTTTAGGTATTAATTACTAAAGCCTTTAAGCGTAAAATGCACTCTCTGATTTAGATCTCGGTAGTTTAGTTTAAAACTAAAGTATCTTTTCAGGTTTTTATTTAATTTAAATAATTTAAAAATAGTCCCTTAAAATTAAACAAGCCAGTAGCTTGGCTACTGGCTTGAGTGTAACTAATCTGTCGTAAGAAAGGAAGTTTATTACTGACAAATAATTCTATCGGCTATTAGATCTAAATACTTTAGGGGATTTTTCAATAATTTTATATAGGCTAAAAAAATAAATCCTCAGACTTTCATCTGAGGATTTACGGTGTGTGGGCTGTGTGTGGAAAATCATTTACCCATTACTGGCTTTAACGCCCCCCGCCAGTGATTAAATTTAAAGCAGTTTGCTGCCCGTTATTTACTATGCCAAAGGCTTTAGCCTGCATTTGTAAAACTGTTCGATCTGCCATCAGTTTAGATACTACACTGCCTATATCAGCGTCTCCTATCTGTGATTTAGCTGCCTGTAAACTAGTATTGTAATTATCGTTATACTCCATAGTACTCTCTAGAGAATTACGACTAGCCCCCATTTCGCTCCGCATACGTGAAACATTATTTATCATTTCATCTAAACCACTGAGGGGATTAGATGTAGCAGTAGTGTTACCACTGAAGCTACCTAAAGTACCGCCTATATTTAAATCTGCTAATGAAAAACTACTATTCGCCCCTAGAGAGCCACCTGTAGTAGCACTTACATCTATGTTTACCCCAGAGTCATTCACTGTGTCTGCTGCCTGAATTACAGTAGTTTGCTCGCCGTCATCTGCACCAGATTGCACTGTAATATCAGCACTAGGTTTTAGGAGATTTACTCCATTGAATGTAGAAGTATTAGAAATGTTATTTATATTTTCTACTCTAGAATTAATTTCTGCCTGAATTGCATCGCGCTCACCTGAAGATAGAGTGCCATTTTGACCTTGTACAGTAAGCTCTCTGATTCTCTGTAGATCTTCCTGTACGCTACCTAATGCCGAATCACTAGTATCTAACATGGAAATACCATCACCAATATTTTCATTAGCTTGGCTGTAACCTCTAGTTTGAGTAGTAAGACCTTGTAGTATACTCTGCCCTGCTACATCATCACCAGCTCGATTAATACGACTACCTGTGCTTAAACTTTGAATACCTTTCAGTATCGAACTATTAGTCACATTAATCGCAGAAACTAAAAAGTTCGCTGCATCGCTAGAATTTACGCTCAGCATAAGTATCCCCCTTTGCCTTAGTAGTATTTAAAACTTATATTTTACTTATACCCATCTAGATCAAAATAACTAGTATGTTTAGAAAATTTTTATATTTTTCTGCAAAAAGTTTTTTTCCAGATTAGAATGATATCTGAGTGATAAGATCTTTCTATGGCTTTAAAAGATAAAACTAGTGACTTCGTTTATAAACAGGCTCCAGATTTTTCTCTTTTAGATGATTCTGGGCGTGAAATCAGTTTGAGTGATTTTTCTGGAAAGTATTTACTGATTTATTTTTATCCTAAAGATTTGACTCCTGGTTGTACTACCCAGGCTTGTGCCTTAAGAGATACACTTTCTGAACTTAAAGATTTAGGTTTAGAGGTGATAGGCGTGAGCTGTGATTCTGTAGAGTCGCATCAGAAATTTAAGGCTAAGCATGAATTGAATTTTCCTTTATTAGCTGATGTGGATAAAAAGATGGTTTTAGATTACGGTGTATGGGTCGAGAAGTCTATGTACGGTAAGAAGTATATGGGTGTGCAGCGCGATTCTTTTTTAATTAATAAGACTGGAAAAATAATCAAGCATTACGTGAAAGTAAAGCCAGCTGAGCATGCAGAACAGCTTTTAAAAGATATGCGCAAAATTGATGAAATTGATGTCTAAAGATGTCTAATTTTTATTACGAGGCACATTTCAGTCCAGAATTGGCTTCACATTACACATCAGTAAGGCTGAATGTGCTAGAGATACTTGCTTTAGGCTATAGTAACCATAATATAGCTGCGGAGTGCGAGGTCGGTATTAAAGCGATAGAGCATCATATTACGCAGATGGCAGTACAGTGTGACGCTAGAGCTGATTTACATAATTTAAGAACCAGAATATTAGCCTATTTTTATTTTAATGATCTTTTAGAGCTGAGAAGCCCAGTTGATTTTTTAAGTATCTCCCATTTTAATCAAAAAATTATTGAGACCTTAATATTATTAGCTATAGGTCTTTCATTAAAGTCTACGGCAGCAGTTTTAGGGATTAGTATAAAGGCTGTAGAGCATCGGATTGGTCATCTTTATGACTACTTCAATGTGGATACTGATAACACTATTAATGAGAATTGCAGGGTGGTACTTTGGGCAGCTATTTTACTGCGTACTAAAATTATGAAAGCCGAGTTAAAAAAACTTTTTTCTGATACGAGTCTAGAGAAAATGCCTAGAGTTCTTGAAAATCCTGATCTTTTCTTAATGAGATTGCGTGGCTTTGATGGAAAAATTGGTTAAAACAATTTAATGTATATACAGAATCAAAAACTTATAGTATAATATAGTTTTAATATGGGACTTAGAGATTTTTTTAAGGCTAAGAGAAATAGTAAATTCTCTCCAAAACCAACGGCTACTAGAAACAATATTACAGATGAACAGATAGCACAGAATTGGGTACTTTGTTCTAGCTGTAAGGAAAGGGTTTATAAGCCAGAATTTGAGCTCAATTTAAATGTCTGCCCGCATTGTGGTCATCACGATCGCTTAAGTTTAAGTCAGCGTATAGCATCTTTAGTCGATCGTGATAGTTTCGAGCCTCTTTATGAAGAGGTAGTATCGGCTGATCCTTTATCTTTCCATGATGGGCGTAAGAGTTATAAAGAGAGTGTACAGTCAGCTCAGAAACATACGGGTCTTAGTGACGCTATTAGTGTGGGTACTGAGACTATTTATGGAGCTAGAGTAGCTTTAGCTATTATGAATTTTTCTTTCCTCGGTGGTAGTATGGGAAGCGTAGTGGGAGAGCGTTTCGCAAGAATAGTTAAATTAGCTGTTAATGAATCGCTACCATTTATATGTTTATCTAGCTCTGGTGGCGCGAGAATGCATGAAGGTATTTTAAGTCTAATGCAGATGGCTAAAACTTCTGTCGCTTTAGCTGAGCTTTCTGATGCTAAATTACCGTATATTTCCATACTAACTGATCCCACTTATGGTGGTGTTTCTGCAAGCTATGCTTGTTTAGGAGATTATTTGATTGCTGAACCTAAAGCTAGGATTGGCTTTGCGGGTAGAAGAGTTATAGAAGAGACGGTAAAAGAGAAATTACCAGCAGACTTCCAATCTGCTGAATACCTGCTTGAACATGGTCAGATCGATTTTATCGTAGAAAGAAAAAATCTGAAAAGTAAGCTAGCACAGCTTTTACTTATTCATGGCTTTAATGTAAATCCAGAATTCCCACGTGTGGCAAGTAAAGCAGAGAATATTAAATCTAGAGATATACCTTTAGAGTTTGAAAAACCGCTGATTACCATACAAACAGAGATTAGTAATTTAGAAAGAAAAATCGCTTGTCCAGATGATCAGCTAATGGTGAAATATTTAAAAGA
>DAISHM010000083.1:0-6298 GCA_036822535.1 Candidatus Caenarcanales bacterium | reverse complement strand
TTGGTTCTTTTTCTTTCTCTCTTTATCATGAGTTTGATGGGGCAGGATAATAAAAGACGTATTTTAAGCTACAGCGATTTCATTAAACGAGTATTACCTTCAGACGGTTCTGCTAGTCCAGTCTATAAAGTAATACTTACTAATGGTGATGATATAGCTAAAATTGAGGATAAGAACGGTGAAATCTACTACGCTCGTATACCTGCTAGCTTATTAGGAGCTAATCAAGACTTAGCCGATAAGTTAGTTCATCAGGATATAGAGGTAGATGTAAAGGCTCAATCTAACGAGGGTTTTTGGATTAACATCATTTCTAATTTCATAGTGCCAGTGGCAATTTTTGCGTTTTTTATTTTTATGTTACGTAATGCAGGTGGAGCAGGACCTATGTCTTTTGGTAAAAGCCGAGCGAAAATGATGACTAAGGACATAAATGTTAGCTTTGATGATGTTGCAGGTATCAGTGAGAGTAAACGTGAGTTAGAAGAAATAGTTGATTTCCTTAAGCGTACTGAGAAATATAAGGCTCTAGGTGCTAAAGTTCCGAAAGGTGTTTTACTAGTAGGCCCTCCAGGCTGCGGTAAAACTTTACTAGCTAAAGCTGTAGCTGGTGAAGCTGGTGTGCCTTTCTTTAGTATTAGTGGTTCTGATTTCGTTGAGATGTTTGTCGGGGTGGGGGCTAGCAGAGTACGTGATCTTTTCGAACAAGCTAAAAAAAATGCTCCATGTATAGTTTTTATTGATGAGATTGATGCTGTGGGTAGGCAGCGTAGCGGTATGTCTGGTGGCGGTAATGATGAGCGTGAGCAGACTTTAAATCAGTTATTAGTCGAAATGGATGGTTTTCAACCTAATTCTGGAATTATCGTTCTAGCAGCTACTAATAGACCGGATGTACTGGATAAAGCTTTATTAAGACCTGGTAGATTTGATCGAAAGGTAGTTATAGATACTCCAGATTTAGCTGGCAGAAAGCAAATTCTCGATGTACACGTGCGTGGTAAACCAGTAGCTGAAGAAATAGATTTAAAGGTAATCGCTAAGCGTACACCAGGATTCAGTGGTGCAGATTTAATGAATTTAGTAAACGAAGCTGCAATATTAGCAGCACGTGAATCAGATAAGGAAATTCGTTTAAAACATATAGAAGAGGCTATAGATAAAGTAGCTATAGGACCAGAGAAGCGTAGTAAAATTATTAAGCCTAAAGATCAGTTAAATACTGCGATTCACGAGATCGGTCATACTTTAGTTAGCATATTTAAAGAGTCTAATAATGAATTTCATAAAGTTACCATTATTCCACGTGGCATGGCTTTAGGTCTGACTTGGTCTACAGAAGAGGAATATAAAGTATCTGCTTCAGAAAAGCATCTTAGAACTGAGATGATGGTTTTATTAGGTGGTAGAGTCGCTGAAGAAATAATTTTTGGTAAAGAAAATGTCACCACTGGCGCATCGAATGATATGGAAAGATGTACTGCTATCGCGAGGGCTATGATTACTCGTTATGGTATGAATAGAGATTTAGGTATAGTCACTTACGGGGATAACGAATCTAATCCTTACCTTTCACAGAGTGCTTATATGCAGAATTACAGTGACGAGTTTGCTAGGAAGATAGATATAGAGGTAAAAGAATTAATCCAAGACCTTTATGAGCAGGTAAAAACCTTATTAAATGAAAAGAGACAGCTACTTCTAGGTCTCTCTCAAGAACTGCTTTATAAAGAGACTTTAGATAAAGAGCAGGTCTTCTCTACTATAGAGAAAATTCAAAATGGCGAATATCTAATCAATAGTTTAGAAGAGATGGAGAAGATAGCTACATCACGTATGCCAGAAAGAGTGGAAACTATGATACGTGAAGAAGAAGCTGAGCGTAAGCGTGAGAGAGAAAGACTTAGAAAAGAAGAAAAAGAACGTGAAGACTTTAAAGGTGAAGATGAAGAAGCTTAGTGTTAATGAGGTTCGTAGAGCTTGGATAGATTTTTTTGAAAAAGAATGTGGCTTGCCTCATAAGCATTATAAGAGTGCTTCTTTAGTACCTGATAATCCTACTCTTTTATTAAACTCAGCAGGGATGGTGCCTTTTATCCCATATTTTATAGGCACTACTCAGAGACCTGAACCTCCACGTGCAGTGAGTATACAGAAATGTGCTCGTGTTGGTGGTAAAGATAGTGATTTATCTAATATTGGCTATACACCAAGACATCATAGTTTTTTTGAGATGCTGGGTAATTTTTCTTTTGGTGATTACTTTAAGGCTGAAGTTATTCCTATGGCTTGGAAATTTGTCACAGAGCGTCTGGGCTTAGATCCTCAAAAGCTTTATGTATCTGTGTTCCAGGGAGATGAAACTAGACCTGCTGACAAAGAATCTGAAGCGATTTGGACTAATATATTTCGCGAGCAGAATATTTATACTAAAGCTGAAATTCCTAATAGGATATGGAAATTGGGGGCTAAGGATAATTTCTGGGGGCCGCCAGGTCCTACTGGTCCTTGCGGGCCTTGTAGTGAAATCTATTATGATTTGGGCGAGCATATTTTAGATAAAGATGATAGGTACATAGAGATTTGGAACCTAGTCTTTATGGAGTTTGAAAAATTAGATGATGCTAGTTTAAAACCTTTAGAAAATAAAAATATAGATACTGGAGCAGGTTTAGAGCGTATTGCTATGGTACTTCAGTCTGTTAATAATACTTTTGAGACAGATGAATTAGCTAAATTAATCGAGATTACTAAAAGTGAAGTTTTCCAGAGTGAAGCTGTCAGGGAGAAGGTTTTAATTGCCTCTGCTGCTGAGATCTCGCTAGCTGCTACTGAGTCTTTAGAGATAAAAGATGAATTTAAGCCATATTTTAAAATCATAGTAGATCACTTACGCTGTGTATGTTTTCTAATCGCAGATGGAGTAAGACCTAGTAATGTGAGCCGTGGTTATGTGCTTAGAATGCTGATTAGAAGAGCTGGACGCTTTTTACATAAATTAGGTTACAGCTCAGAGCCTCTACTATATAAATTATCTGGAGCCGTAGTTGATATTTATGGGGCTTTTTATGATGAATTGATTTTAAGCAAAGAGCTTATAGCTAGTGTCTTGAGGAAAGAGGAAGAGCTTTTTGCTAAGACTATTGAGAATGGGTTGTTTGTTTTAAAAGACTCTATTTCTAGGACTTCTAGAAACCATGAAAAAGATGGAGCTAAGTTTGTATTAGCTGGTGACACTTTATTTACTATATATTCGACATATGGCTTGCCTCTTGAAATAATGGAGGATGAAATCGCGGCTTGGAACAAGGATTCTGTAGGTCAAAATATACTAATTGACTACGAAGGCTACGAAAAAGCTCGCGAAGAACATTCTAAAGCTTCCTCTACTTCTGCATTTAATGTCTCTGTCACGGATGCTAAGGATTTATTACAGTTATTACAAAACTATCCTAAAACAGAGTTTCTAGGCTATGTTCAGGAAGAGACAGAAGCGAAACTCCTTGCGATATTTGACTCTGAAAAGAATTTAATTAGCGAAATTAATTTTTCTGAAATCTTAGCTAAAGCTAATAATTCTGGAGACCGCCTTTCAGGCGGCGAAGATACTAAGAAAGATAAGTATGAATTCTTTTTACTTTTTGATAAGACCACTTTCTATGCAGAGTCTGGCGGTCAGGTCTCTGATTTAGGCTATATTATTAAAAATATTTCTAGTGCGAAGGAGACGAATCTAAGCCTAGCCCTCTCTCATAATCTACTCTTTAGAGTGACTGAAGTTAAAGCTATGGATGCTCGTATTTTACATAAAATACTTATAGAGCTGCCAGCAGACTCTATTTCTAAAGATGCTGGAGCTTTAATTCAGACTGGAGATTTATTGAAACTCAGTATTGATGTGAAAAAACGCTCACTGACTAAGTTGCATCACAGTTCTTGTCACTTACTGCAAGCAGCTTTAAGAAAAATATTAGGTAGTTCTGTAAGCCAAGCTGGATCTCAAGTCTGTGCAGATTATACTCGCTTCGATTTTAATTATGATGCTGCCATGACTAAAGAAGAAATTAAGAAGGTAGAAGATCAGATTAATTCTTGGGTTAAGGCTTCTCTGCCAGTTACTACTATAGAAACCACTATGGATGAGGCTACTAAAATGGGGGCTTTAGCTTTTTTTGAGGATAAGTATGAAGATACAGTAAGAGTTCTTAAAATGGGTGATGAGCAGGAGCTCGCTTCGATAGAACTCTGTGGTGGAACGCATGTGAAGAATACCTCTGAAATTTCTAAAATTAAAATAGTTAGTGAATCTTCGGTGGCTAGTGGCGTAAGGCGTATAAAGCTTTTAGCTGCGGAGCTTGTGGATAGATTTTTAGAAGAGGAAAAGGCTAAAAAATTAGAATTAGAAGCTTTAGAAAAGAAAAAAGAAGCTGAAAAGGAAGCTGAGAAAGCTAAGCAGCTAGAGTGTTTGAATAAGTTAAGGGGATATATGGAAGCCTTACTAGCAGATGATTCCGCTTACTTAAAATCTAGTGGAAATATTAGTTGTTTAATTTTGAACTTAAATGAGGTCTTTGATTTTCCTATAGACTCTGAAACTTTAAAGAACTTTGCTACAGAGCTTAAGGATAAAATAGAGTCTAGGGCTAATTTAGCTTGGGTTTTCTTAATAGGATCTTTTGATGAGAAGGTTATGATCTTAGGTCTAGCTTCTAAGCCTTTAGCTGAGAATGATGCATTTAAGGTAAATAATATAGTGAAGGCTGCTGCGAGTCTTTGTGGTGGTGGTGGTGGTGGTAGACCAGATTTTGCTCAGGCTGGTGCTAAGGATATCAGTAAAATTCCAGCTGTTTTAGAGATGGTGGCTGAAAAAATTTATGCTGCGATGGCAGGGCAACCATCTGTACATTTAGAGTCGAAGCTCTAAAAAGAGGTGTTTTGCAGTTTTTAGGACTATGTTTTTTAAATTTTTATCTGTCCTTAAAACAGATATTACGTTTACGCATAGAAAAAACTGAGTTAGTACGCCAATTAGTTTTTATTGCTTATGAATCCCTGCCGATGATTTTAGTTTTAACTTCGGTAAGTAGCTTAATTATTACTGTAAATACTGCTACAGAACTTAGTAAATACGGTGGCAGAGAGCTGATCGGTGCTGCGATTACTTTAAGTAATTTACAGGAGATAACTCCGATTTTTATAGCTTTTGCCATTACTGCTAGATGTGGCACTGCGATTACTGCTGAGATTGCGACTATGAAAATCAGTGATCAATTAAATGCCCTAAAAGTCATGCGTATAGATGTGCTGTACTATTTATTAACTCCGAAGCTTTTAGCCGTGATTCTTTTAACTCCATTTGTATTATCTCTCTCTGCGCTAGTAAGCATGATATCTGGAATGCTTATGGCGAATTATGCTATCAAGCTTGAATATTTTGAATTTTTAGATTCTGCATGGAAATATGCAAGCATGAAGGAGTACTTATATCCACTTATAAAAGCCGAGATCTTTAATATCTACACTATAGTTACCTGTGTCAGCTTTGCTTTGGTTTGTGGAGATTCCTCTAAAGATGTCGGTATTGCTACGAGTAGAGCTTCTACTGCGGTTTTGATAGGGGTAGTGATTATCAATGGTTTTTTAACACCGATAATGTATCATTAATGAGGATCCATGTTAGTTAAGGACGATATTCAAAAAATTATAAAATCATTCGGTTTAGTTTTCGGGGATATTGGTACTAGTCCTATATATACGCTTACTGTAATTTTCTTATTATTAGAACCTACTATTCATAACGTAATGGGCGTTATTTCTTTGATTTTTTGGACTATGACTCTTTTAGTTACAGTCGAGTACTCGTGGCTTGCCATGAGTTTAGGTAAAGGTGGTGAAGGCGGCACTATAGTTCTCCGTGAAATATTATCACCTATACTGAAATCTGGTAAGAGAGTAACTTTTATCGCTGTATTAACTTATGTAGGAGTCTCCTTGTTAATCGGAGACGGAGTTATAACTCCAGCGATTAGTATTTTATCTGCGGTAGAAGGTATTAAACTAATACCTAGTTTTTCAGATATTAACCAAACTTATATTCTTTTAATAGCTAGCTGTATCGCTTTAGTTTTATTTTCTGTTCAGAGGAAGGGTACAGAGAAGGTTACACGCTTTTTCGGACCGATAATGATGCTCTGGTTTATTTCTCTTAGTATTTCTGGTTTATTCTCTATCTCTGCCTCTCCTGAAATCATAAAAGCTCTGAGTCAGCATTACTCTCTGCATTTTCTTTTTACTCATG